>JAKBCQ010000033.1 GCA_021807585.1 Planctomycetota bacterium
ATCCGACGCGAACGACTGTCGTTCGCGTCGGATTTTGATCGCGGCTCCGGGGAATCGGCGGTTTTGGCGGGGGGGGGTTCCGCCGCGGTCGATTTTCGCGAAGCCGATCGGTCGATCGCGTCGAAGGGGACGATTCGCGACGAGTCGGGGAATGAATTATCATGTACGAGGACGTCGTTTTCGCCGATGAAGAACGTGTGATCATCGGCGACGTCGAGATTGTACACGGGTACGACGGGGCCTGGTTCGACTTTTGTCACCGTCATGATTCCGTCGAGGACACGGGTGTGATCGCCGGCTTTCAAATCGTTCGCCTGCGTCCAGCCGATCCCGGGGCGCCAGAATCGGTGGTAGCCGATCGTCGTGATCGTTTCGCGGTCGTCGAGCGTTAATTTGATCGTTTCGCTCGGCGGGTCGTGATGAACGAGCAGGATCGGCTTGAAATCGAGCGCCCCCGTGGCGACGTTTTGGCTCAGCACGTCGTCGCCGACCTCGAGCGTTTCGATCGCCTTTTTGCCGTTCGTCGTATGAACAAGCGTTCCCGCGGCGAAACAGTCCGCCGTCGTCATCAAATGGATTGCGGGGAGATAAGAAAAATCGGGCGCCGACAACATGGGGTCGGCGAGCTGGGAGATCAGAATCGGACGCGGCGGCGTATACCGATATCCAAGTTTATCAAAATACCACGTATGCCAGGCGGTTTCGTCCTCACCGAGTTTCTCGGGGGCCCGAGCGGCGCCTTGAAGAACGGCTATGATACGGGCGTTCATCAAGGATCCCCGCGCGTTCGCGGTTTCGATCATACGGATGTCGTTTGCGAGGAGTTGTTGAGCGAAGGCGGCCTTCACGTCGGCGATCGCGATCAATCGCGCCGTGCGCGCCTCGATATCTTGGAGAACCGGGTCGTCGAACCGCGTCAGTCCTTGCGCGGGGATATCGGCGAGGTATTTAAGTTCGTTGAAATGCGCTGCGATCGGCATTCCATTGATGTCGTAGCCCACGTAACCGCGGAATGTCGGGTCGATCGTGAACGCCGGAGGCGCGGTGTATACGCGTTCAAGCCGATACCGGGGGGTGTCGACGACCAATCCTCCCGTCGACCCCGGGCCCGCGACGGGACGGTATTCGTATGTCGCCGGAGTTCGAATCATATCGATAAGAGAACCCGCGTACGTATGGATGGGACGCGTCGCGAGCGCGCGGATCCCCGCGCCTCGGACCCCTTCGTCGTCGTTTTGGATCGCCTCGGAGGCGAGCGCTCGGACGGCCTCGCCCCCTTCGATATGACTGAGAATTCGAATCGCCAAAAGGTGAACCGCGGGTCGTTGATCGAAAAACACCTTGCGAATCGCGGGAACGGCGCGGGGATCGGTCACCGAGTCGAGAAGTCGCTCGGCCTCCTCCCGAAGCCGTTTATCCCCGAGCTGATTCCACCATTTCTTCAGCGACTGTTCCCAGTAATGATCTGCCTGAAGTTGCTTATGTTTATCCTCTTTAGAAGCATCAATCTGCTCGTGCGTCATCCAGCGGCCGTCGTGTTTGATATAGCCGAGGCGTTTCCACGCCAGGTCGCGCGAAGGGTCGAGAGTCTTCGCGGTGGTGTAATGCGCCGTCGCAATCTTCTTCAATCCGTTCTCCATGCACCAATCTCCTATCTGAACATGTTTTGGTGCAAGCTTTCGATCAATATGAACGCGAAGCGACGCCGCCTCGTAAGCTCGACCGGATTCGTCGAGCGATCGGACGCGCGCTCGGTCGCCCGCGACCGACGCGGTCATCTCGTCGCGGAGCGCGTGGTACTCGGCGAGCTTTTTCGCCATCGTTTGATCGGCCCTCATCCGCTCGGCCGCGGTGTCGGGATTGAGCCATTCTTTCTGGAAGATTTGACCGATCAGCCCCCGCGCGCTCGCGTCGAGCGGGTCGTAATGCACCGCGAGCACCAGATGCTTGACGCGCTCGGCCTTCAATCCCCGAGCCTCGCACCAAAGCGCAAGCAACACGTGTTGCGACGCGTCGCGTCCCGCCGCTGAAGCCTTATCTTTATATTCTCGCTTGATCTCATCAGGATCGAGCGGCTTCGGCTTGGAATCAACGAGTGTTTGGCCGACGAGCGTTAAGCTCACACAAAGAACCGCAATCATGGCGGAGCCCCCTCGATTTGGGATCCGATGAGTCTAACCGCTTTGATGACGATGGTGATGGAATCCGTCGCGAGCAGGGGGGGGAACGAACTTCGGTCTTCGGTCGTTCAACCCGCGATGGATTTGACCCGTCGACAATTATCAACGGATTCAACTCGACCGTCAACTTCTTTCCCGCCGATCAAAACCGCCGAGATCCTCTTCTCAAGCGGTTGACGATACGCCCCGGAGCGACTTCAATCTCGGTCAACATAAGCCTGGTTTAGGCATGTGCTATCGTATGGCTACGATATTGCGAGCCCGAACCCTCGGAATCGACCGCGCGGGTCATGGCGGGAAAATCGCCGCCGCGGCTTTTCTTCGTCGGTGAACGCCGGAGGGTTCGATCATCTCTTGAAAAATGCGAAAAGTTCGTTACACCGAAGCGGGAGCGGGGAAATGTCCCGACGAAGTTAAGAGGTTTGACGAGGGATCGCCGACGCTTGTCACGGGCGCCGCGAGCTTCGATTTCGACTTCGATTCTCCCGGGTCGATCGAACTCGATCGACGATCTCGGTTCGCCACATCGTTTGATTCGACACGGGTTTGCGGATTGCGGCGAAGCGGCGTGCGGTTCGATGAAGCGACGAGCTCGCCCGACGACTTGGAGGAGGCTACGAGTTCGCCGGCGGGTTCCGACACCACGACGAGCTCGCCCGACGTCCTCGATGAGGCGACGAGTTCGAGAGCGGGCTCGACGGTCGCAAGCTCGGGTTCGAGGAACTCGACCGGAATGCGGCGAGGACCGTAGCGTGCGAGAAAATCGGTGATCTTCTCGCGATACGCGACGGGGTCGACCTCGCGGCAACGATTGTGTTTGGCCTTGGCGACGAGCCAAAATTCCTTGGGCGTACCCGCGTGATTGAACAGTTCTCGAGCGATATCGATCGGCACGTACGCGTCTTTTTCACCGTGAATCATCAGCCAGGGGCGAGGCGACAACCGCGCCGCGGCTCGTTCAACGTCGGGAAACCGACAGCCGCGGCGAAACTGAGAGTACATCCGACCCGACCAGCCCAACATCCGCAGCACCCACGCGGGAACGATTCTCCATGTCGTATGGCTGTATATTTGTGCCCATTTGTAAATATATGACATCACCATGCTTCTGGTAGGAAACGAACCGTCGGTGAGAACCCCCCACACGCCCGGTTCGTCGGCGGATTCGACGAGCGCCGCACACCCCCCCTTGCTGATTCCGAACAGTCCGACCCCCGCGGGATCGGCGTCGGGACGCGATTTGAGATAAGCGATCGCCCCTTCCAGATCCATCACCTCGCGATCGCTCACCCATTGCAGCGGCTTATATCCGGGCTCGGTCGCACTCGCCCCCTGGTTGCGGAAGTCGAAGGCGAATAAGTCGAAACCGAGATCGCGGACGAAATCGGCGTACGGTCCTGCGCTAAAACGATTGCCAAGATATTCATGACAAAATACGATGACGCCGACTCTGGGACCGACGCGCGAGCGGAAGTACGATCCTTCAAGTTCGATGCCGTCGGCGGCGCGAAACCGGACGGTATCACCCGACGGATCGGCGGCGGCTCGGAGCGGCATGAGGAGGGGAGATTCCTCGAAGATTCGTCCGATGATCGGAGCGTAGCGGATCACCGCGTAAGCCAAAAAAACCAGCGCCGCGACCGGAGCCGCGAGCACCGAAATGATCACTAATGCGTAGATCATGGTTGCTTTCTCGAGTCGATCATCGCTGCGTGATGTCGAATTCGTCTGGTGGTCGATCGAATCGTTGCGGAGTCGATCCCGGGCTTCGACTTGCGTTCGGCTCCTTCGGGACGAACGTCGTCACCGGTGAAGCGGGGATCTTTATCTTTGATCGGAGGGGCGAAGCGCACTTCGCCCGTCGGGTCTTGATGCTCAAGCGTCGTGTCGAAGATAGTTTAACCTCGCCCGCGGCGAAAGAAAGCGGCTCACGGTTCGAATCGTCGAATGATGAGCGCGATATTCTGGCCGCCGAATCCGAAGCTGTTCGTCAACGTGACGTCGATCGGGGTTTCACGAGCTCGATGCGGGATATAATCGAGATCGCAGTCGGGATCGGGATTGTCGAGATTGATCGTCGGCGGAGCGATACCGTCGCGTATCGCCAACAAGCAGACGATCGCCTCGACGCTCCCCGCGGCCGCGATCAAATGACCCATCATGCTCTTGGTGCTCGAGATCGGAATCCGATACGCTTGCTCGCCGAGGGCTCGCTTGATCGCCAACGTTTCGATTGAGTCGTTGACCGCTGTACTCGTTCCATGCGCGTTGATATAATCGATTTCGTCGGGAGCGATCGACGCGTCGGCGAGCGCCTCACGCATGCACGCGATCGCCCCTCTCCCCTCGTCGTGGCTGTCGGTGATCCGAAACGCGTCGGCGGTCGATCCGTAACCGACGATCTCGCCATGAATCGGCGCGCCCCGCGCCTGCGCGTGTTCCAAATCTTCAAGGATCAGCATCCCCGCGCCTTCGCCGAGGATGAAACCGTCGCGATCGCGATCGAACGGCCGACTCGCTCGCGGCGGATCGTCGTTTCGCGTCGATAAGGCCGTCAGCAGATTGAACCCCGTCACGCCGAACGGGTGGATCATGCTGTGCGTCCCTCCCGAGAGCATCACGTCGGCGTCTCCCCGGCGGATAATCTCGACCGCCTCGCCGATCGCCTGCGAACTCGCGGCGCACGCCGTCAGGCAATTCGAGTTCGGCCCTCGCGCCCCGAACAAGCAAGCAAGATGACCCGAAGGCGTCCCCGGCTCCTGCTCGGCCTCGTTCATCGCATGAAGCTCTTTGAGGCCGAACCGCGTGAAAACTTTTGTATCCGTTTTGCCTTCGTGAAAACTCCGATGCACCAGGCCGACGAACCTGGGGAAATCTTGTTGCCCCTCGCCCGATCCCAGATAAACCCCGAACCGCGAACGATCGAGACCGGGATCGTCGAGAACCCCCGATCGATCGACCGCCATCCGCGCCGCGGCGAGCGCGAATCGCGTGTTTCGGCTCGCCTCGCGCCAAGGCTCGGCGTCGTCGCCGAGATATCGATCGAGGTCGAACCCGCGCACCTCGGCGGCGATCCGCGTCGGGAACGTCTCGGCGTCGAACAACGAAATCCGCCCCACGCCGCTTCGCCCCTCGCAAAGCGCCTTCCAAGACGACTCGAGATCGAGCCCGACCGGCGTTACCATCCCCATTCCCGTGACCACGACGCGACGACGCATTAGGATGTGATCATCGGTTTTGAGCCGACGCCTCCGTTGCCTGGACGACGATCGCGGCGGACTGGCCGAAACGCGTCAAATTCGTGTTCACGAAAGTCGGCGTCGAAGCCTTCCGGCAACCGTCATTAACGATGTCGAGAGCGCATGCGGGGTCGGGATCTTCGCAGTTGATCGTCGGCGGGATCAAGCCCCGGTTCGCCCCCAGCAAGCTGCCGATCAACTCAACCGCACCGCAGCCCGAATAGATGTTGCCGAAAAAGCCCTTGAGAGCCGTCACGGGAACTTTCTTTGGGCCGAAGACACGGCCGATCGCGCGGGCCTCGGCCAGATCCGCGATCACCGTCCCTGCGCCGTGAGCGTTCACATGACCGATCTCAGACACGGCGAGCCCGGCGTCTTTGATCGCCGAGCGAATCGCGATCTCGGTCCCGGCGCCTTCAGGGTCGAGCCCGCCTCGCCGTGACGCGTCGCAACCCGACCCGAAGCCCAAAACCTCGCCGTAGATCCGCGCTCCGCGAGCAACCGCGTGATCGCGCTCTTCCAAGATCAGAATCCCCGCCCCTTCGCCGGGAACGCCTCCGTCTCGCGTGCGATCGAACGGTCGGCACGAAGTCGAAGGGTCGTCGCACCGTTGCGCCATTTGCTCAAACAACCCCATCCGAACGAGGCTCAACGGATGAATCTTGGAATCGGCGCCGCCGGTGATCATCACGTCGGCTCGACCCCGCGCGATGATCCGCGCCGCCTCACCGATCGCCAGATTCGACGCCGCCTCGGCCTCGGTGATCGTGTTCGAAGGTCCCTGGCAGTCGATCAAAATGGAAATATGGCACGCCAACATGTTCGGCAGATATTTCAAGAGCCAGATCGGAGTCATATGCGAGATCGACTCGCGGCCCCATTTGTGGAAGTCGAAGCGACCTTCTCCGTCGGTGGCGATTTCGATCGCCGGAGCGAGTTCGTCGAGTTCCGACGAGATCAACCCCGCGCCCAGATCGACGCCAATTCGAGTCGGGTCGACTCCCCCCTCATCGAGCCCCGCGTCGCGGATCGCCATGAGCGCCGCGCCCACCGCGAGCTGAATGTCGCGAGCCATGTATTTAAGGCTTTTGACGAGCGGCTTTTTGATCTTGGGAAGCGCGTAAGCGGTCGGGTTGAAATCGCCGACTTCGCCCGCGGCGTCCGACGGCAAGCCCTCGACGGGAAACGCGCGAATCCTGGCGACGCCCCCTCGACCCGCGGCGAGCGAGTTCCAAAACGCGTCGAGACCGACCCCGATCGGACTCGCCACGCCCAGTCCGGTTATCACCACGCGGCGTTCGGATTGAAGCATGGAAAGCCCGTCTCGTCACTCAATGGCCGAATTCGATCGAAATCAAACTCTGGCGGCTCGATCGTCATGGGTTAAAGGGAAACACACGTTGCTTCGTCGTTCGCGAGGCGGAAAGCTAAAATCCTCCGCGCGGCGACCCGTTCAATTCGGCGGCCGTCGCGGCGTCCGATGTCGCCTCGGAAAGCGACCCCTTCGCTCGCTCCCGCGCCTTCGCCAAATCCAACACCCCCAGCAACTGCTGCGTGAACACGAAATTCTTGGGACCGAAAATCTGATTGGCGCGGGATTGATCCAGATGCGCGAAGACGATCTCGGCGTCGACGAGCAACTCTCCCCCCACGTACGCCTTGGCGTCGACCACGGCGCCCTCGGATCGAAGATCGGTCAGCCGGACGTCGTACGTCAATTGATCGCCCGCGGTCGCGACGCCAAAAAAATCGGCTCGCGGAATCTTCGCCAACACAACCTTCTCGGTGAACCCGCCCGCTTCGCCCACCAAAATCCCCCCCGTTTGCGCCAACCCCTCAATGATCAGCGATGCCGGCATCACGGGGTAACCCGGAAACGAATCGTGCAAATGCTCTTCGGCGAGCGTCAAGTTC
The DNA here is from genome assembly GCA_021807585.1 of Planctomycetota bacterium. Taxonomy (GTDB): domain Bacteria; phylum Planctomycetota; class Planctomycetia; order Isosphaerales; family Isosphaeraceae; genus JAKBCQ01. The sequence goes on from JAKBCQ010000033.1 coordinate 7,334, forward strand.
TTGATCGCGCGGGCGAACTCGCCGCTCCGAAACTCGACGAATCTATCGATCCATATCCAACGCATTCGTCACGACCCATTCCGACCGGGAAGTCGACGACGCGTCGCCGCGTTTCGTCGAAGAAAACCAGGCCCGAGGTCGATCCCCGGGCCGATCGGCGATGATACCACGAATCCGCAATCGCGACGCCCGATCAAGACGCCGATAACTTGCTTTCCACATACTGGACAAGCATATTCACCGAATACAAATCGGCGATCTTGTCGACCTCGGGGTCGTGCGCGAATTCGGTCAAATCCGCGAACGGCATCCGTTCCTTCAAGACCGTCAAGCCTTTGTCCGTCAGCTTGCCGTCGTGAATCAACTCGGGATCCGATACCAGATTCTCGGGGAACAACTCGCCGCGAGGAATCTTAATCCCGAAATTCCGTTCCAAACGGAATACAATATCCAAGAAATCGATCGATTCGGCGCCAAGATCCCCCTGGAGCTTCGAATCGGGTGTCACATCTTCCTCGTCGACACCCAAGGCGTCGACTAAGGTCGTCCGAACTTTGTCGTAAATTTCTTCATGTGTCGCCGGCATAAACATCCTCGGGTTTAACAGATACCAATCGACCCCGCTCCAGGGGAGAAATCGCCGAGTCGTTCGTTCTCTCCGAATTCATCGGCTCGAACCGTGATTCGGCATCACTCCGGGCGGGTCGCGCCGATCGAGTCCATCCTGAACGCCGATACGACGCATGAACGGCATGAATTCGCTCATGAACCATGGTTCGGCATTATGGTAATTCTTGGACGATCTTGCAACATCATCCCACGGGCCGTTCCGTCTCCACCGAACAGACCGGATTCGCCGAAGGGTCGCGGACAATCGCTCGAGACCCCACCGAACCCTTTCGAAGGGTTCCGTACAAATCGCGTAAATTCTGGATAATCAAGGCGTCCGTCGCGCTCAACGCCGCGTCCCGATCACCCAGATTATACCGGGTAAGCGTGAATCGACCCTGAACCATCACCTGACCCTCGATCACTCCCTTCCCCTTCAGCACCGTATCGCTCGCACCGTGCGTCACCACCTCGACCTCAAGCCGAAGCTGACGTCCAGGCTCCACAAAACTACCGTACTTGATCGTCTTCGCTTGCTTCAGAACGATCACGCTGTGCGCGAAATCCTCCGTCTCCCGAATCAGCCAAGATCCCGCCTGAGACAACGCCTCAAGCATCAGAACCCCGGGCATCACCGGAAATCCAGGAAAATGATCCGCCAAGTACTCCTCGGCGAGCGAGAGATTCTTGATCGCCACCAGCTTGCGCCCAGGCTCAACTTCAAGAATCCGGTCGATCAGCACAAATCGCATGGAAAACCCCAGCTACGGCGATTCCGCGAAATTCCAGTCTCGCTCCGCGAGCCGAAACCGGCGACTCGTCCCCAAATCGATCTCTTATCGAAAGCTAGCCGATTCTAAAGATCGAAGACGATCGCTACAAGCCGATCTCGAAACCATCGCCCCGGGTTACCCACTTGGTCGTCATCTTTCGCGTAACCACTCGAACTTATCACGCCATACCAGGTTGGTCAAAATTCCCCCCCGCCGATACCACCCCTTTTCCATTCCAATGAGTAATCGATCGCGAGCAACCACCCGGCTTCACTCGGGATTGATCATCGCGCTCCGGCCGGGGTTCAATGAGTAATCGATCGCGAGCAACCACCCGGCTTCACTACATCTCAGCCTACAACTCGCTAGCTCCACACCGACCCTCCAATTCCGGCACGCACATGCCACGGAACTCCGCGCACCACGAAACCTCTCGGCGCGGGAGCGTCGCCACGTACCAATCGGCGAAACCACCGCCGATCGACGCGACGACTCCCCCAATCGCTAAAACCGATTGCGAATTGCCAAAGAACGACCCGAATCGGCTCAGGCGTTCGGGTCAACGAACGTTGCGATAGAGGGAATCACGGCCAGTCGCTTTGCGTCTTCGACCCCATGAACCCGATTCCTCGATCAACATCCTCGGTTCGAAAATGATCAGGAGGAGGTCGCGATCTCTCGATATCACTTGTTATGGAACAAAACGATCGAGAAAATGCGCCGAGCGAAGCCATTCGGCTTTTGGGCGGGTTGCAAGGTTCGTGACGACCGAGTTTCACGGAACGCAAATCGACGCCGATGTGACGCTCGCGTGGAATCGTAAATTCAGTCGGCTGCAATCGTCGCGTATGCGACGTTTGTTCCGAGGAATCGAGAGTTCGCATGGTTTGGTAAGGCTGATAAAATAGAGTGTTTTTGAGTGAGTTTTTAGAAAGACTGAGTTCTGAATTTCGAATCGAATTTCACGCCCTCTACTATATACGCTGAAAGCGGCATTTTATTCGCAAAATTCTGGAATATTTTTGGATTTTTTTTGTCCTCTGTTTGCATGGCTCAAACTAGGTGGTTTATCCACGACCGATTTGATCGGGTCGACTTTGCCGGCGATGCGTCAAATCGTGTGTCGTCATGAACGAGAATTGGCGATGATTCGTGCGGTTTTCGTCGATGATCGCAACAGGGCTCAACGATTTCGGGTCCGCGCTCGATACGATCGAGGCTGTGCTCGATTGTGGAAGCGGGTGCGATCCTCTCGTAGATGCTTCGTGCTTTGGTGTCGCCAGACATTTGGCTTCAGGCCAATGGCCTGAGAGGTCTTAGCCCAGAGTGAAACACTGGGATTGACATTTAACGATAACTCAATCTTTTTTGCGATACCCCTTCTTATTCCGTCCTGGCTTCAGGCCTTTGGCCTGAGAGATCTTAGCCCAGGGTGAAACACTGGGATTAGCATTTAACGATAAATCAATCTTTTTACGATAATCCTTCGCACGCCGTCCTGGCTTCAGGCCTTTGGCCTGAGAGATCTTAGCCCAGGGTGAAACCCTGGGATTAGGATTTAATGATAAATCAATCTTTTTACTTTAATCCTTCTCATTCCGTCCT
>JAKBCQ010000034.1 GCA_021807585.1 Planctomycetota bacterium
TTTGGGTGATTTCTATCGATGTTTTTAGTGCGATTGATTTTGGATTTCGAATTCGAATTTCATCTCCTCTATAATATACGCGAATGGGGACATTTTTTTCAAGAACATAGGAAATTTGCGTGATGTTTTTGTGAAGATTTTGTGAATTCAAAATGGAGGGTTTGTTGATGATTGGGCTGGTGGCGTCGAGTTAGCGGATTGGGGCGATTATCATGCCGGCGGAGATGGAGCGATCCACAATCGGGTTCGACATTTGCCGGCTTTCCGCTAGCAAACCCGATCTGATTGCAGCGATAAGGCCGAAGGTACACTGAAAGGATCGACATGCTGGAATATTAAGTGATTGGACGACAAGGTGGAATTCGCGAGGTATTATGACGGCGATCGGTTGGAAATCGATGGCGATCGTGAGTTGTTACGTTTCGATGAATCGTAGACTTGGAACGATTCGTTCGTAATGAGACCCCGGCCGTTCGTTTGAAACGACTTGAAAACCGCGGAAAAGTTGATCTCGACATCGATCAGCGGAAATCGGCGGATGCGATGCGAGCGACAAAGCTATGGGTTTCTCGGCCGAAATCGATTATGACGTAGCGCGTTGGACAAGAATGGTCTCATCGAAGCGATCGGACGATCGATAGGCGAAGAGTGATTAACCGAATGCAGACACAAGAACTCCTGGAAATTTTGGGTTACCGACAATCGCCGCACTTCATCAGCGGCGACGATCTGGAAAAAGTGCCAGCATATTCTCACATCTTTCGACGAGCGCGAGGAAATGAGAATTGTCGGCTTATCGGCGTTTATACGTTGAAAGAGAAGGCCGATTCCGGCCGTGAGGAAAGCGTTCCATTAATCTACGTATGTGATGCTGAATCAAAAGATCGGGCGGATTTGATTCATCGCCGCGTTTGGAATCAAAATGTCGTTCCCTTCTTAATCGTCCGTACTCCACAAATGATCAGGCTCTATTCGGGTTTCTGTTTTAATCAAAATGACGACGACGATGCGGCTTCATCCGAAACCGGCGTTCTCAGCGCGCTCATCGAATTCAATCACGCGGCGACTCAACTCAAGTATTTCCACGCCGATTCCATCGACGACGGTTCCATTTGGCGTGAATGGGGCGCCCGGGTCACCCCGTCGACGCGAGTCGACTGGAAGCTGCTTGAAAACCTTAACGCTATTGACAAAAGTCTTCAAGAATGCGGACTGAGCCGCGCCGTTTCGCATGCCCTTATCGGCAAGTACGTTTACTTGCGATATTTAAGAGACAGAGGAATTCTATCGGATCGGAAGCTCGACGAATGGGGCGTCGATCCCGAATTGATCTTCAGCCGTAACGCTTCGATCGTCGTCCTCAAGAAGTTATTGCAGCGGATTACGGGCTGGTTGAACGGTTCGGTCTTTCCGCTTCGGCTTGAGGGCCAAGACGGAGCGACTCAAAGCCATGTTAGTCGAGTGGCGGGGATTTTTCAGGGAGACGATCCCGAGGGGCGTCTTCATCTCAACTTCCAGGCGTACGATTTTTCGTATATCCCAATCGAAACGATATCGGTTATCTACGAGCAATTTTTGCATTCCACCGGAAAGGGGAGGGAAGCCGGCGCGTATTACACCCCCATCCCTCTTGTCAATTACATCCTTGAGGAAATGAACGACCGTCATCGACTGCAGGTCGGGATGAAAGTGTTCGACCCCGCGTGCGGATCGGGCGCATTCCTCGTTCAATGTTATCGCAGGCTCGTGGAAATCGAATTGTCGCGGGCGAGCGACCGTCGCCTGAGTCCCGCGAAGCTTCGCGAGTTGCTCGAAGAACATATCTTCGGCATGGACGACGATGAGGACGCGTGCCGCGTGGCCCAGCTTAGCCTCACGCTTACACTTCTAGATTACATCAACCCTCCCGACCTTCAGGATAATCCCGAATTCCGCATTCCGCCCGTCTTTAATCATAATGTTTTCCAGGGAAATTTTTTCGATTTGCCGCCTTCATGTTTAAAGTTTTTGAACGGGTTGAAATTCGACTGGATTGTCGGCAATCCGCCCTGGAATGACCTTTCCGAACGCTCCCTGGAAGAGCGAGACAGGCCCGTTCTGCAATGGATGAAGGATCATCGAAAGACTTGCCCGACCGGAGGCAATCAGGCCGCCGAAGCCTTTGCGTGGAAGGTATCCGAATTCGCCGCGGCCGACGGGGTTTTGGGATTGGTCATGCCGGCAATGACGCTCTTCAAGGATGAATCGAAGAATTTCCGCAGGGCGTTCTTTCAACGCATGCGCGTATGGTGTATCGTTAATTTTTCAAATCTCGCCAATGTATTATTCTCCGGACGATCTCTCAGTCCCACATCGGTGTTTTTCTATCGCCCGCGAGCCGCTGACGACGATCCTTCGAATGAATCAATCCTGACATTCGCACCGCTCGTCGCTAACCAGGAGGCGAACCGGCCCGTATCATCCGGTAAGCGTAATGATACCTGGAGCATCGTCGTTAATGCGAGCGAGGTTCGCGAAATCCCGCTGAGTAGGGCTGCGAGCGGTGAGAGTTTGCCGTGGAAGATCGCGATGTGGGGATCTGTTAGGGATCAACGCCTCATTGAATATGTAGATAGCCGCTATCCGGCCTTGAGCGATGTTGCAAATAGCCGGGGATTGCTCATTCACCCAGGGATTGAACTTAGGAACAAAGCTTCGACTGAAGATATTGAGGCGTTACCGGAAGTCGTCGGTAAAAAGCTTCTTCTGGTCGAGAAACTCCGAGGTCGTGGGCGGCTATTTTCGTTTCCTGACAACGCGTTCGGGACTATTGAACTTGAAAATGCTTACGTAAGGATTCGCGGGGGACATAAGCCTCTGGCAATATGCCGACCGCCGCATATCATCGTGCATGCCGCGCGCCAATATGCGGTATATAGCGATGAATACATTGTTGTGCCTCCAAGGCAGATCGGTATCGCGTCAAACGCCACGCAATCCCTCTTTCTCAAGGCGCTCGCTTTGTATCTCAGTTCGAAATTTGTGAAGTATTATGAATTCTTTTGTGCTCCCGAATGGGGAATCAAAAGAGACAGAGCCACACTCAAATCACTAAAAAAGATACCTCTATCGCTTGCGTCGGCATCCGAACGCGATCTCTCCAACTGCGCTTCGCTACATGACGCGATCGTCGAATCGTTGCGGAACGAACGAAATAAGAGATTGAAAGGATCATTGCCGCTGTTTGACTTGCAAGAAGATGATAACTCAATCTCACCAAGCAGTAGCGAAATTGAGGCCGAGAGATTGTACGAAGAACTCAACGATATGGTCTATGAAAGCCTCAAGATTAAAGAGAACGAGCGTTATTTGATCGAAGATCTGGTCGATGTGAAGATCCAGCTTATTGATGGAAAAGTTACGAAGGAAGCGATTCGCCCTCCAACATCGGCTGAGCTCGAAGAATACGCCGCCGTGCTTCAACGTGAGCTCGACGGATTCCTGTCGGAAGACGAGGGATTGAGTCATAGATGCTCAATTTATTATGAATCAACATCAGGGATGGTGATGATCGAGCTTCTGGAATCAAAATCGGCAAGATGGAAACCCTCCGTTCACCAGGCGGGCGAGGGCACGGCGAAGGAACTCAAAAAAGCGCGCGAAGCGTTGCGACGCGATTACGGCCAATGGCTTTATTTCGATCGAAATCTTCGTGTCTACAAGGGGAATAGAACTTTTATCCTTAAACCGTTCCAGCGTGTCCACTGGCTACGTAGCCAAGCCTTGATCGACGCGGATGAAATCATCGCGGACACACTCGCCGCGACGGAGGGATAAATGTCGGTGCTGTCGAGCGCGGACGGTCCAAACGGGCATTCGGGGAACTCCGGGCCGTATCGAAGAATCTTTGTAAAACAAGTCCATTTGTTAATCGCGTTGGGCTATGCGCGAATCGATCTCGAAAGCTTTCGAAATGCTCAAGAGCCCGCGATCACCGGCGAACTCGTGAGGCAAATTCGCCTGGTGATCGAAGATCGTGATTCCCCATCTCATTTTTGGGCGCATCGGTATGCAATCCACGATGATCCGCCTCAAAACATTCCCGGATTACAGGGCAAAAAACGTCCGAGGGTCGATATCGAAATGGAGCGTACTCAGCGAGGCCCGCACGCCCGGTTTCAGTTTGAAGCGAAGAAATTTCCGGTCGGCCGCAAAGACGCCGTCGGCGAGTATATCGGCGAGAACGGTCTAGGAAGCTTCATCTCAGGTCGATACGCCGAAACGCTCGACGACGCGGGAATGCTGGCCTATGTCCAATCAGGCTCGGTCACGGATTGGATAGAGAAAGTAAAGACACGGCTTGAAAAGCAACGCGACTCATGCGAGCTTGATGAAGAATGGGCGAAGGCTCAAATCGTTGAGGATATTGAGAATTGTTATCGGACGGTTCACTATAGAAAGCGAATAGGCGGGCGCCTTGTCGTATACCATTCGTTTCTGTCGATCAATAAATCATCGGCCGTCGAATAACACGATATTTCTAAAAAAAGTGCACCGTTTTTCATTGTCGTCCGATTAATCATATGATAACATAATATAACATCTATCAACTAGCGAGATTTATTGCGTCGTAGACTAATGAAAGGTTTCAAATATTTAAATTAATATTTAATCAATATGCGTTTAAGCCGAAAATTGCGGAGAACTCCAAGCATAAATAGAGCGTGGGACTGATCTTGTGACAAAACCGTTACAGGCCATTCAGGCTACTGAGTCGCACCCAAAAGATCAAACACCCTCTTCTGCAAATCCGTAGCGACAGTGTTCATTGTTAATAGGGATGAATCGTTTCCATTGATTCGTATTTTGTTCATCGCCAATGTTCCAAGATCCTGAAGCAACGTTCGAAAACTGTGAACGGGAGCCCCGTCCTCAGTTTGCTTCGTCTTTTCCTTGGCTTTCGCCTCGTCCGATCGGGGCGCCTGACGCACGAATTGACCTGCGAGAACGCCGATGATTTCCTCCGACACATCGGCGCGTCGCATCTTGGCCTCGGAGGGGGTGATTTCGATAGATCCCTCGTCGAAATTGGGCGCCGCCGTAATTGTGAGGCCGGCCCCGGTAGGCTGAGCTCATGAATTCATCCCAGTCTCGATCTGGCCTCTAATCCATACGACTTTTGCACCTGATCCGTCCGGGAGTACTGGTTCCTCGGCCTGTGCGTCAAGGAGGCATTTACCGTTCGGTTCCTCCCGTTCCATGCGGAACTTGGCTTCGAGCGCCCTGATCTGATCGAGCCGGCGGGTCGTCACGCCATCGACCACCATGGCGAACGGCAAGGTACTCTGGAACTCCGTTTCGGGGTCGTCGCAAAAGACGATGCGCTCCTCTTCCTCGTTGAAAAATCGCTCTCACCTGACATCGATTTGGTTCAGGTCACTCATGGCTTTTCGAGGCCGAGACGGCTCTTGACCTCGTTCAAAGGGACGCAGGCCGCGGACGCCTCGTCGGCTTTCGCCTCGCGCAAATCGATGAGGTCGGCCACATCGGCCGGCACTTCTTGGAGGGCGAGAAACTCCTCGTAGGGGATCACGGCGAACTCTTTCTTGCCGTCTTTCGTCAGGAATTCAGGATGAAGCGATATCATGCAATTGTTTCTTTATGGGTCATAGGCGTCCGAGCGATGCTTCACACGAAAGATGATGACTTTATCCCCGTCGATCTCAACGAGAATTCGGTAATCGCCCACTCTCAGGCGATACTCAGGATGAAGCAGGTGAGGCGCCTCTCATCCCCAGCCAGGTTGGTACGGAGCGCCTCGATCTTCTCGACGATCCGCTGAGCCCGCGACCTGGGGATGGAGGGATGATAGAGGACAATTTAGGAATAATATTAAAGAACATAACTATCTTTGTATTTGTAGTGGTTGTCGCGCGTTTCATCGGGCTGAGGAGGATGGAATAGTGTTGATCCGTGCGAAAGAGCGGGATCGTGCTCGCTTCCGCGATGCGAGCGGCGCGGAGGTGTTCATCAGGATAGGGCTCGAACGCGGATCGCCGGAAGGTTGAGATCAACGCGATCAATCATCAGCCTCAATTCGCCCTATGCGCTCGAGGCGTACTGTGCGCACAATGGTTCTTCAATCCTGGGCGGTCAGGGGATGTTCGGTGGAATATCCGCGGGGGACCGAGGGCGTTTGGGCGGTTTGGTGATTTTTCGCACCGCGACGAGTCGGCATGGGCTTGCCAAACATCCTATGATTGGTGTATGTAGCGACCGCGGTTGAACGGTCGAATATGGTTCGTTTACTTTGGAGTTAATAGAACCTCAAGTGTTCGCTTCATCAGCAAATCGTCTGTCTCGCCAGTGGGTGGATCGTCTTGCGACGTATCGCAATCACCACAACGACGAGCACCTCGAGGCGCTCATCTTCGAGGCGTTGCGGTACGCGGGCTTCGCGCTTGAAGAGCCGCTTTCGCGGTCGGATTATTGGAGCAAGGCGCCGCTCGCTCGACGCGTCGCGGTGCTGCTCTTCCTGGTCGATCGCGGCGCGGTCAATCGCGTCCACAAGCACGGCAGGACGCGATTCGAAGCCGCCGAAGACGCCGAGACGTGGGCCGCGGGCCAAACGTCGCTCGCGCCTTACCTCGCCCCGACGCTCGAATTCATCGCGGCGTTGCGTTCCGACCGCAACTGTCGATCCCGCCGCAACGGTTGAACCAAAAACAGAACCGCCGATCGCGTTCTCGCGAGGCGCCGATCGCGATCGATCTCAAAGCACGTCGCTCCGAGCCGCACCCTACGGCTCGATGCGGCGTTTCTTTATATAAATAAGTGATCGGATAAAATTCCGACTCATGAGATTGATCGTCGTCGCGTCGATCGTGGTCGATTCAATTAGAGCGAAGCCTTGGCGATTTGAACGTCGTTTGCGTTCGTGGCGTTCGCCTCGGTCTCGGTCGATTCTTGGGAGCGGAATTCTCGGACTGGTCGTCGTTTTGATATCAGATCGAATCCCGTCGTCGCGAAGAGGATGATGGTGGCGAAGAGGACGTTGCCGTAAGCCTGGGCGATTTTGGGGATTGCGATTGAGAGAGTCATCAGTCCGACGGCGACTCCGAACGCGATTTTCCAGATCGTCCGATCGCGCGATCCTACGGGCGCCTCGATCGCCGAGGCGAGCGCGTACGTGAGCGGGTACAGCAGCCAAACAAAGAAGTAATTGAAAGAAAGAGGCGAGAACATCAAGATCAGCATGAGCGTCATCCCCCATTCGGCCGCGGCGGGTCGGCGATCGACGGGGGAGCGGAAGATCGGCATGGCGCGGAGCGAGAACAGGCCCAGCATTGTCGCCGAGAGGAGGATCGCCGCGTTGACGCCGTTGAAATCGAGGTTGACGAGGTTGACGCGCCAGAAGGGGTCGGTTTCACCGTCGGCGGGAACTCGGCGCAGGAGGCGATGTTCGAGCGCGATCAACGATTGATTTTTGAAGCTGTAGCACCGTTCGGGGCGTTGCGCGATCGTTCCCGAATCGTATTTGAGCACCATTCCGCGGGTCCAGAGCGAGAGGTCGTCGATCGTTTGCCTTGGTGTGCGATATGCGAGAGGGGCGATGAGCAAGAGGAAGACGAGCGTGGCGCCGACCGCGGCGGAGGCCTTCCACTTGCGTCGATAAAGCAGATAGCCGACCGCCATGATCGGAAACGCCTTGATCGCCGCGGCGATCCCGACCAGGATTCCCGCCTTGAACTCGCGTCCGCGTCTGAGCCACGCCGCGGCGGCTAACATCAGCGCCAACAGCAATAAATTCGGTTGACCAAGCAAGTAGGTGTCGTGGATGAACGGGACGACGCAAAGGACCGGGACGAGCGTGGCGAGCGCGATCGCGGCGGGCTTGCGGAGGCCCGTCGCGGCGATCGAAAGCCGCACGCTCGCGATCCAGGCGATCGAATTGATCAAAATCAACGCGAGCATGAATCCCGTTCGACCCAGCCGATTCGCGGTCGCCAACATCACCGCGCAAGAAGGTGGATACATAAATGGAAATAACCGATATTTTTCGGTCGGATAGATCGCCGCGCCGCGACCGTAAAACCAGCCCGTCCAATACCAGAGGTCGTAATCTTTATTAAGCAAACCCAGCCAATCGTTGACGAGGGGGGGGATCGCGAAGATCGTCATCAATATAATAAAAAATGCATATATAGATGGGATTGCGCGAGGATGTTCGAGCAGGCGGACGAGGTGGATCGGCGCGATTCCGGCGAGTGATTCGCGTGCGTCGTTCGTCGGTTGGGCGCGATTCGCTTGCGCGCTCATCGAATCGGCGGATCGGCGATCGGCGTTCGATTGGATCGACGTTTCGACATCTAGTTGTTCTTTGTCGTTGCGCCAAACCGTTCCGCGTCGGCGGCGTGCGCTTCCATGCGGCTCCCGCATCGTCTTGAATCCCTTCCGTCGACGATCGAGGCGATCGTCGGATGATCCGATTCGCTCATCGTTTATCGATCGCGATCGCCTTGGGGGCGATACGTCGCGATTGGTCGATTGAGCCGGCTTTGTCGTAGGTCCGGTTTCGTCGAGCGTACCGTAGGTTGGGGCGGGACGGCGCCCCGATTTTGCTAGAGTTATCGACCCGATTTTGCTCGGCTCATGAACCTTGGCTTGCCGAAGCCGCGTGTTCGAGCGTTCGATCGTGGAAGATCACGTGGTGAGGCCGAGGGATGACGGGGGCGGTTCCTTCGTTGAGGACGACCGGCGCGGGGGGGTTGTGCACGGTCTGGCGTATGTGGCCGAGCCCCGCTTGATCGAAGAGTTCGCGAAACCGCCGTCGCGACGCGTGCTTGACGTCTCCCTCGAAGCTAGCGACGAAGCAGTCGAAAATGAGCCAACCCCACGGGCGGTCACGGAAGCCGTCGAGGAGGAGGAGCTTGCCCCCCGGCTTGAGAACGCGGCTCATTTCGCGCACGGCTCGTTCTTGATCGGGATAATGATGAAAGCTATTGGCGCAGGTAACGACGTCGAAAGAGCTTGAGGCGAACGGCAGCCGTTCGCTGTCACCTTGCACAGGGGTCGTGGGGTCGCCCGCGATCGACCAGCGATCGAGGCCCTGGCGGAGCATCCCCGCGACGAGATCGACTCCCCAAACGCGTGCGTTCGGTAAGCACGTACGAATCCTTCGCGCGAAAACGCCCGTCCCGCAGCCGACGTCTAAAACATCGATCGGTCGATCGGCCGAGATCGAACGAATGCGTCGGATCAATGCGCGATGCGACGGTCCAAATAAGAGCCACTGGAGGATGCTACGATCGTAACACTCGCTCCAGCGATCGAACTCGTCGGATGCCTGAGACCTAAGATAACCCATGAGATCCTCCTTGAAACGCCCGGTTGCGTTCCCAACAATTGAGGCTAACCTTAACAAGCCGATTCATCGCGAGCAATCCAAATCGTCGCCCGCGCTCAACCTTGAAGAAACGCATTTCCCGTGCCGATAAACCTGATTTATCTCGATCATCACGCGACGACTCCCGTCGACCCGCGTGTTTTCGCGGCGTCGACCCCGTATTTTTTGGAGGATTTCGGCAATCCGTCGAGTCTATCGCACGAGTTCGGCAGGCGCGCGCGCGACGCGGTTGAACGCTCGCGGAATGCGGTCGCCCAACTCGTCAACGCCGCCGATCCCCGCGATATCGTCTTCACGTCGGGAGCGACCGAGGCGTGCAACCTGGCGATCAAAGGGATTCTCGCCGCCGGTCAACAAAAAATCGAACATGTAATTACATCAATGATTGAACATCGCGCGGTGCTCGAACCGATTGAACGGCTTGCGCGTGAGGGGGTTCGCGCGACGTTTCTGAAGCCCGATGCGTGGGGGATGATCGATCCCGGGGATATCGAGGAGGCGATCGACGATCGGCCGACGCTTGTCGCGATCATGGCGGCGAACAACGAGATCGGCGTGTTACCGGCGATCGAACGGATCGGTCGGATCTGTCGATCGCGGGGAGCGTTGTTTTTTGTCGACGCGGCTCAAGCCGCGGGGAAGATCGCGCTGGATGTCCAGGCGTGCGCGATCGATCTGCTTGCGCTCTCGGCGCATAAGTTTTACGCTCCCAAGGGGATCGGTGCGCTTTACGCGCGTCGCGAGGCGCGTCGGCGGATGCGGCCGATGTTGGACGGAGGCGGGCAGGAGGGGGGCTTGCGGGCGGGGACGGTCGCGGTACCGCTGGTGGTGGGGATGGGTGCGGCGGCGGCGATCGCGA
>JAKBCQ010000035.1 GCA_021807585.1 Planctomycetota bacterium
GATTTATCATAAGTGGATTCTTAAGCGAGACGACGAATACGAGGTTTCGGCTTCGATCCGCGGCGCGGTCCGGTTTTTTCGCGCCAATCTGCTCGAAATCGACCCCGCGGCGCTCGAAGCCCCGTACGACGTCGTCTTTTGCCGAAATTTGCTCATTTACCTCGATACCGATGCGAGGAGACGAGCGGGCTCGATCCTAAACGGTATGATCGCCCCCGGAGGTTACCTGTTCCTGGGCCACGCCGATCCTCCGGGATCGCTCGGAACGCGATTGATCCCCGTCGACGCGAGCGGAGTTTTCGCATACCGCGACCGCGTCCGGGGCGACGAGCGATCGCGGACATATCCGATGATATCGATTAGTATGTATGATCATGTATTGGCTTTTGATCGAGTTTTCGGACCGAGGGCCGAGGGCGCCGCGTCCGCTCCCGGCGCTCCCGTCGTGACGAATAATGGGGAAGTGAAGTTAGAAGAATCCAAGCATTCTCATGATCACGCCGCGGGGTCGTCGTCGATTCCGGGGACGTCGATCGATGCTTGCGTTACGGCGGAGGAATCGAATCGATCGTTGTTGGAGCGAGCGATCGAGGCCGCGGATCGAGGATCGATCGAGCTTGCGCTGATGCTTTGTGAACGAGAGCTCGCGCGGTCGGGGCCGTCGGCGCAGGTTTATTTCCTGATGGGAGTTCTGCATCAAGCGCGGGGCGAATATCTTCCGGCCGAGACTTTCCTCGGCCGCACGGTGTATCTCGACCCCGATCACGAAGAGGCGCTCCTGGCGCTCGCGGGATTGGCGCGAAGTCGCGGCGACTCGGCGGGATCGCTCGCGTACGCTCGCCGCGCAAACCGCGCAGCCGATCGGAGAAACGCCACATGAATCAAACTCAATCGCAAGCCGCGGCGACGCTCGCGGTCGTCGACGCGTGTTGGAACCGGATTGGAGTCGCGGGGGATCGGAGTTGTCCCGAGCTATCCAAATATCATCATTGTCGGAATTGTCCGGTTTATTCGATCGCGGCGCGGTCGTTTTTTGATCGCTCGCCCCCCGACGGTTATCGCGACGAGGCGGCGCGGCGATACGCGGCGACGATCGAAGCCGAGGATTCCGAAAAAGAGAGCGTGCTCGTCTTTCGCCTCGGCGCCGAGCGATTGGCATTGCCGCTCGCCGCGATCGACGAGGTTTCGGAGCCGCGTCCGGTTCACACGATCCCAAGACGAACGTCGAGCGTCCTCCGCGGCCTGACGAATCTTCGTGGACAATTGCTTCTTTGTGTATCGTTACATAACTTGATACAAGCCGCCGAAGCGGGGGACGACGGCTCGGCGGGGTCGATCGACGTGATGCGGAAGCGCTCGCGCGGCGTCGAACGATCGGGGGTTCAACCCGCGTCGAAAGAACGATTCGTCGTGTTGCGAAGGGGGGACGATCGCTGGGTGTTCCGCGCCGATCATGTTGTTGGAATCGATTATATATCACGTTTGGATTATCTTGCGGCGCCGGCGACTTCGTCGGACGCCAAATCGAGTTTTTGTCGCTCGGTTTTTCTCCGCGAAGCGACGACGATCGGCAGGCTTGACGAGGATCGGATCCTCGACGCGCTCGCGGAGATTCGCCATGAGTGACGACCTTAGCGGCTTTTCGATGCACGAGCTTTTCAAGGTCGAGGCCGAGAGTCAGCTCGGGATCCTCGCGGACGGATTGCTCGTTCTCGAAGGCGAAACCTGGACCGCCGAAACTTTTGAATCGCTGATGCGCGCCGCGCATTCGCTCAAAGGCGCCGCGCGGATCGTCGGCGTCGATCTCGCGGGAAAGATCGCACATGTGCTTGAGGATTGTTTTGTCGAGGCGCAACACGGTCGCATCACGATCGACGATGTGGATATCGATCTGTTGCTTCGCGGAGTCGACGCGATCGATCAGATCGCCAAGCTGAATGAAAACGAAATCGCGTTATGGGAAGTTGATCATACCGACGAGATCGATCTTCTGGTCGGCGAACTTGCGGCGATCGCCGCGGGAACGAAGGGGGTAAGCCGAGCGGGAAGCGCGATCGAATCGCCCGAGAGCGGCTCGAACGAGGCGGGGGAGGGGGCGATCGCCGCGTCGCCCGAGGCGTCGCCAAGAAGCGCCGAGGATGAAACCGCCGGGGTCGTCGTCGAGCGGGTCGACGATCGATCCGCGATCGAAGTCGAAAACGCCGATCAAGCGCCGCGATCGATCGTCCAAGAGATCGATGAACACGAACATCATGACATTAGTGTAAATGAAAATGATGAATCTGACGATCGTTCGATCGCTTCCCGGCCGAAACCTCCGCGGCGCGACGAGCGCGACGGATCGGGCGCGGTGGTGCGGGTTTCGGCGGCGAGTTTATCGCGGTTGACGGCTCTGGCCGGAGAATCGCTGGTCGAATCGCGTCGATTGCGTCCGTTCGTGGCGGCGATCGGCCAATTGCGTCGGCGACAGACGATGGTATTGGAGGGGTTGCGCGCCGTCGAGGATAAGGCGATCGCCGATTTTGCGCGGTTCGGCGCGGTTCTTCGACCGAGCGCGACCGCGGTCGTTCCAGGGGGCGCGGCGATCGAACTGCTCGCTCGCGCCAAAGAAGAGGCGTCGCGCTGTCTTGAACTTGTGATCGGACAAACCGAGGAGCTCGAATCGCTGGCGCGGCGGATGGAGGACGTCGCCGATCGGTTGAATCATGAGGTGCTTAAAAGTCGAATGCGGCCGTTCGGCGAGGGGATCAAGGGGTTTCCCCGGCTGGTGCGCGACGTCGCCAGGCAGCTCGGCAAATCGGTTCGGCTCGAGATCGACGGAGAATCGACGGGAGTCGATCGCGACATCCTCGACAAAATTGAAACGCCGCTTAACCATATGATAAGAAACTCAATCGATCATGGGATTGAATCGCCGGACGAGCGTAAGTTTGCTGGGAAGCCCGCGACGGCGACGATTCGGCTCGAGGCGCGGCACCGCGCGGGGATGTTGCAGATCACGCTTTCGGACGACGGTCGGGGGATTGATCTCGAAAAGCTGCGTCGTCGCGTCGTCGATCGGGGTCTTCTCTCGGCGTCTCCCGCGGCTCGATTGAACGAGGCGGAACTGCTCGACTTTTTGTTCCTTCCGGGGTTCACGACGAAGGACGAGGTTTCGACGGTATCGGGGAGGGGGGTCGGGCTTGACGCGGTGTTGACGACGGCGCGCGAGATCGGCGGGACGATTCGGATCCAGAATCGACCCGGTCGCGGCGTTCGATTCATCTTGCAGGCGCCGATCACCAAATCGGTCGTTCGGGGTTTGCTTGTCGAGATCGATCAGGAGCCGTACGCGTTTCCGCTCAATCGGATCGATCGGATCACCGCGCTCGAGGCCGATCAGATTCGAAGACTCGAAGGATACAGGCATTTTTTGATGGAGGGAGAGCCCGTCGGTCTCGTCGACGCCGCGGGGGTTCTGGAACTGGGAGTTTCGCGTGTTGAATCGGGATATTATCAAGTTGTTGTTGTAAGCGATCGTTTACATCGATTCGGGCTGATCGTCGACCGTATTTTGGGCGAGTGCGATATGGAGGTTCGTCCGCTTGATCCGCGGCTGGGGAAGGTTCCCAATTTCAACAGCGCGTCGGTGCTCGAGGACGGGAGGCCGGTGTTGATATTCGACGTCGAAGATCTTGTGCGATCGATCGATCATTTGTTAGAGAGTAAGAAGCTGGGACGATCGACCGAGGGGCGAGTGAGCGAGGCGAAATCGAAGGCGATCAAGCGGGTTTTGGTCGTCGAGGATTCGATTACGGTGCGCGAGCTCGAGCGTCAGTTGCTTGAGGCTCACGGTTATGTGGTGGATGTCGCGGTCGACGGAGTCGACGGTTGGAACGCGGTCCGCTCGCGCGACTACCATCTTGTGATTAGCGACGTGGACATGCCTAGAATGAACGGGCTTGAGCTCACGGCGCGGATCAAGCGCGAGCCTCGCTTGAGTCGCATTCCGGTCGTGATCGTCTCGTACAAAGAGCGGGATGAGGATCGTCTCCGCGGTCTCGACGCGGGTGCGAACGCTTACCTTACGAAGAGCAGTTTTCGCGATCAGACGTTTCTTGAGACGGTGATCGATTTGATCGGGGAGTCGAACCGGTGAGAATCGGCGTCGTCAACGATTCGGTTCTGGCTCGCGAGGCGTTGAAACGCGTGATTGAGGCGAGTGAGGATCACGTCGTCGCATGGACCGCGGCCGACGGATATCGCGCGATTGAACTGGCGCACGCCGATCGCCCCGATCTGATTCTGATGGATTTGATTATGCCGGGCATCAGCGGTGTGGAAACGACGCGTCGCATCACCGCCGAAACGAACTGTCCGATTCTGATCGTCACCGAGGCGGTGCGGAAGACGGTGGGGATGGTTTATGACGCGATGGGTTACGGAGCGCTCGACGCGGTCGACACCCCCGTTCTGGGGGTGCGGGGCGAAATCGACGGCGCGCGACCGTTGTCGGCGAAGATTGATACGATCGCGCGGCTCGTCGGCGCATCTATTAAAGGATCTTCGAATCGTCATTTTGTTGAATCGCTATATCATGATGCGGATTTGGACCCGACGAACGAAGCGTTCGATTTCGACTTCGTGTTGATCGGCGCATCGACGGGGGGGCCGAACGCGATTGCGACGATCCTGGAACGATTTCCGCGGGATTGGCGCGGTTGTGCGATCGTCGTCCAACACGTCGATCTGGCGTTCGCTCCCGGGTTGGCGCGGTGGCTGTCCGACCGGATCGGCCGCGAGGTGAATCTGATCGAAGCCGGCGATCTTCCCCGCGCGGGAGCGACGCTGCTTGCCGGGACGAATGATCACTTAGTCGTGACAAAGTCCGGCCGATTCGCTTATGAGTCCGAGCCCAAATCGGTGTATTATCGACCGTCGGTCGACGTGTTTTTCGCATCGGCGGCCGCGGGCCGAATGAAGCCCGGCGCCGCGGCGATCCTCACGGGGATGGGCGCCGACGGCGCGCGCGGGCTACTTGAACTGAAAAACAAGGGTTGGCGCACGTTCGCCCAGGATAAGGAATCGTCGATCATCTGGGGAATGCCCCGCGCCGCGGCCGAACTCGGCGCCGCCGACCAAGTCGCCTCGCTCGAAAACATCGCCGCCGCGATCGTCGCCGGCTTTTCCCGGCGGTGACCGAGCGTATCGCACAAAAGTTATTTGTTCAAAAGGGATATTACTAATAATGGTTGATACGACAAATGATTCCTCGATCGAACTCGGGCGCGCCGGTTCGAAGGCTCCGTCGCTCACCGATCACCGCACGACGGTTTTGCTGATCGACGATCAGCCGATCGTGGGGGAGATGGTGCGACGGATGCTCGCCGACGAGACCGACATCGTCTTCCATTACTGCAAAGATCCCTCCAAGGCGATCGAAACCGCCGAATCGCTGGCGCCGACGGTCATTTTGCAGGATCTCGTCATGCCCGATATCGACGGTCTCGAGCTTGTTTCTCGGTTTCGTCGTACCGAGAGGACGAGCGAGATCCCCCTGATCGTTCTTTCAACCAAAGAGGAGCCGAAAATCAAGGCCGAGGCGTTCGGGCTGGGCGCCAACGATTATCTCGTCAAGCTTCCCGATAAACTCGAACTCCTCGCTCGAATTCGTTATCACTCAAAAGGATATGTTCATCGCCTGCAACGAGACGAGGCGTACCGCGCGCTTGTCGAAAGCCAACGGATCCTCGCCAATGATATGGCGCAAGCGTCTCGCTATGTTCAATCGATTCTCCCCGGGCCGATCGTCGACGAACGGATCGAGACCGACTGGCGGTTCATTCCTTCGACCCAGTTGGGGGGCGACGCGTTCAGTTATCATCGGCTCGATCAGGATCGGTTTGCGTTTTACCTGCTCGACGTTTGCGGTCACGGCGTCGGCGCCGCGTTGCTCTCGGTGTCGGTGCTTAACGCGCTAAGGTCGCAATCGTTGCCGAACACCGATTTCGACGACCCCGCTTCGGTGCTCGCGGCGCTCAATCGAGCTTTTCCGATGGAGCAACATAATGATATGTATTTTACGATATGGTATGGTATTTTGAATCAATCGACGGGGACGATACGATACGCGGGGGGTGGGCATCCGCCGGCTTTATTATTGACGGGCGAATCGGCGGCGGAGTTTCGGCTTTGCGTGCTCGATTCGAAGGGGCCGATGGTGGGGGCGCTCCCCGACATCGAGTTCGCGTCGTTCGAGCAACGCGTCGATCGATTTTCGAAGTTGTTTCTCTTTTCGGACGGGGTTTATGAGATCGAGCGATCGGACGGATCGATGTGGCCGTTCCGCGATTTCGTCGATTTCATGTCGCGATTGCGCAATGAACACAACGGCGACATCGACGTGTTGATCGATCACGCGCGCGTTTTGGCGGGAAAAAACGAATTCAAAGATGATTTCTCGATGGTGGAATTCCGATTTCTAGGGTCTTAGATATCTTGATCGGATCGGGATCGACGCGAAGCGGGAAGCGAATCGGTGAAACGAGCGCCGCCCTCGATCGGCGCCACGAGCGATCGTCGGCGCCGCCAATCGAACTCCTTCACCCCCGCCGACGCGATCGCATCCGATTTCGTCACTTGCGAGAGTGTAAACCTACGCGTTCGCCTTCACCCCCGCCGACGCGTAAGCATCCGATTTCGGGACGGCGAACCTCCCGGCGAGCCATGTGATATCAATAGACATTAGCATAAATTGCAAAACACATATTTTGATCGTAAGGGGTCGCTTCGCCGTCGAATCGATCCGGTGAATTCGATGATGGTTGTTTGCGATTGTCGCCGCGCGCGAAAAGCGTGATTTTGGCGAATGACGGTCTTTTTTATCGCGCGATTTCACGGCACAATGCGGATTGATCTTCTTTTGTGATTTCATGGAACGAGGCGTGCGCGATGCGATTGGGATACAACACGAACGGGTTGGCTCATCATCGCGTTCTCGACGCGATCGCGCTGTTGGCCGACGAGGGCTATGAAAGCATCGCGTTGACGATCGACCCCGGCGTTCTCGACCCGTTCGACGACCCTGGATCGTTTCGCAGGCAAATTCACGACGTTTCGCGGGCGCTCGATCACGCGGGTCTTTCGCGGGTGATCGAAACGGGAGGGCGCTATCTCTTAAATCCAAGACGTAAACACGATCCTACGCTCATGGACGCCGATCCCGATCGTCGGGGCGTGCGAATTGAATTCCTCCGCCGCGCGATCGAGATCGCCGACGAACTTCAGGCCGACGCCGTATCGCTTTGGTCGGGCGCGCTCACCGATCCGATCACCGACGATCAAGCGATCGATCGGCTCGTCGAGGGGCTTAAGGTCGTGCTTGAATACGCCGAAACCCGCGACGTCGTCCTCGGCTTCGAGCCCGAGCCGGGGATGTTCATCGATACGATGGCGCGGTTCGTCAAGCTCGACGAACGGATTCGCCATCCTCTTTTTCAGCTCACGCTCGATCTCGGCCATCTCCACTGTGTCGAGATCGACGCCGAGGCCGATATCGTCACCCGCTTTTGTTCGAGGATCGTCAACGTTCATATTGAAGATATGAGACGTGGCGTACATGATCACTTGATGTTCGGCGACGGGACGATGGACTTCGCGCCGATTCTCCGCGCGCTCCGCGAGATCGGCTACGCGGGAGGGCTCAACGTCGAACTGAGCCGGCACAGCCACATCGGGGTGGACGCCGTGCAACGATCGGCTGCTTATCTATTGCCGTATTTGGCTTGAAGGAGCAAGCAAGTCTTTATGATAAAGACGACTCGACGCGCGGGGGTCGACGATTCACTTGGCTTTTTCGGCGGACGCCGCCGCGGGGTCGAACGAGAACCTGCGGCTTTGGCGGAAGAAAGCGAGCGGGTTGTCGTAAACGATCTTGCGAATCGACGCTTCGTCGTGGCCTCGGCGTTTCATCTCGAAGATAAACTCGGGAACGGCGAGCGGATCGCTATGTCCCCAATCGCCCGCCGAATTGACGAGGACGCGGTCGGTCCCGTAACGTTCAATCATATCGGCGGCGCGTGCGGGTGTGCATTTGGTGATTGGGTAGAGAGTCATTCCGACCCAGTGCCCCGCTTCAAGAGCCGGGCGGATGGTGTGCTCCTCGACGTGATCGATGCAAACGCGCTCGGGGGGAATGCGACGGTCGTCCTTGAGCATGTCGAGGATCATCCGCGTTCCCTGATATTTATCCGCAAGGTGGGGCGTGTGAACGAGGATCAGCTCCCCCGTTTTGGCGGCGAGGTCGAGGTGTTCGAGAAAGACCGTCGCCTCGTTTTTGGTGTTCTTGTTGAGGCCGATCTCGCCGATTCCGAGAACTCCGCGACGATCGAGAAACTCGGGGATGAGCGCGATCACGTCGCGCGCCAGCGATACATTCTCGGCCTCTTTGGCGTTGATGCAAAGCCACGACCGATGCTCGATCCCGTAAGCGAGCGCGCGGGTCCGCTCGTATTCGGTAAGATGACGGAAATAATCGCGGAACCCCTCGGGTCCCGAGCGATCAAACCCCGCCCAGAACGCCGGCTCGCTGATCAGCACGCACCCCGCGAGCGCCATCCGCTTGTAATCGTCGGTCGTGCGTGAAACCATGTGGATATGCGGATCAATATAGAACGGCACGGGTTCCGACTCCTGATTCGGGGGGTGATCGACGCGAACTCCACTGGTCGCACGCGCCGATTGGATCGCTCATGACGGCTCTTGAAACGGGCGTGATCAACGCGAGCGCGGCGCGGGGGCGAGCTTTTCCTTCCAGTTCGGGTCGTATTCGAGCGAGAAGATCCGCTGGATCGTCTCGGCGCGGCCCGGACCCGGTTCCAAAAGCGCCTCGATCGCGCGGCGCAGTTGGTCGCGCCTTCGATCGGGCGAATCCGAGCCCCGAGTCGAAGCGTCGTCGAGCCGGTCGAGCGCCGCGGCCAAATCAAGAATCCGCGAACGCGTTTCGAGAAAATCGCGGTTCAGAATCTCGGTCGCGTCTCTCGATCGGTTCATGATTCGTCTCGCATCAAAACATGGCTGAAAACGGTCGGTTTGTGCTTGCGCCTACCCTTTTATTTTAAAGGATCGCGGCTTCGAAAGCAAATCGACCGAACGGCGTTGATCTCCTTGATCGAGCCCGCGAAGCCGGTCTGTTTGGCGATCGCGCGCTGATCGACACGCTTTTCGAAGGATCTCAACCTCGAATCGCTCCACAGTCGACCCGAATTCCAGGCCATTATCAAACGCGTTCCGCCGGGAAGCGAAACGTTAACAGATGCGCCTCATATGTGATCTATAATGGTAATGAATATAATGGTAATGAATCCAATGCGATCGTTCCCGGGGGATGCGATTGTGGAGTCGGGGTCCGGCTCGATAATACATCATAAAGTGATAGAGTTTTAGTATTATAGTCTTGTCGTCCGACGGCGGGTTCGATCGCGAATGGAGCGGGATCGATCGATTCCGGGATCGAGGATGATAATGAGGATCTCCAGTGCGAGTTATGATCGATTCCATTTTCGATGAAATGGATACTGGGCGTTGTTCCGAGGTTTGTCATTGAGCGAGGATGTCGTTCCAAACTTCGGATATGTCGTAAGATTGAAGAGTCGCCGACCGATCTCGATGCTTCGCAACGGGGATTGATCGTTCAACACTCGTATCGCGTCTGAGAGTGGTGTAAAATCGTTTGAGCCGTACCGGCGAAGAGAGCGATGAGGTGCGAAAATTGTTGATTTATCTGAATTGATTGTTGTGTAATGAACGGCGATGATGGAGTCCAAGACATGTCTGAAACGATCACGATCGACGAGGCGCAGGCGAAGCTGAAGGATTTGATCCATCGGTTAGCGCCGGGCGAAGAGATCGTCATGACCGAAAACGAACAACCCGTGGCGAAGCTGGTCGCCCCCGCTCCATCAGAACGAAAACTCGGGACGATGAAAGGGACCGTCTTGTTTATGGCCTCCGACTTCGACGCACCTCTTGATGACTTCAAGGAGTACATGCCGTGAGGGTTTTGCTCGACA
>JAKBCQ010000036.1 GCA_021807585.1 Planctomycetota bacterium
CGATCTCTGATTGGACACGGCGATTCTCCTCGCGTTCCGCCCGAGACTTTCGAACCCAATAACGTCATGGCCGCGATCAAAACGCCGATCACGACCTTGATCAGGAATTTATAGTATCATGATCTACGAAAATCCACGACCGAAGTCATTCGATCGATCGACGCGTTGATTTCGCAAGACGTCGGAAAAAAAGGGGGCGATCGTACGAGTGTGACTCGGACGCCGCGTTGCACGGAGTCGTTGCATGAAACGATTTCAAGCTTTCGGCTTCCAATCGATCGCCGAAAGATTCGCGAGCGCGAGTATCAAAGCATGCGTGCCGTCGCGGGCGTGACCTTGAGCCGCGACCGCGCGATAAAGTTGTTCGGCGAGCGCCAGCCCCGGCAGCGCAAGCCCCATTCGTTTCGATTCGGCGAGCGCGATCCCCATATCCTTGAGAAAATGCTCGACGAAAAATCCGGGATCGAAATTCCCCGCGATCATCCTCGGGCCGAGATTGCTCAGGCTCCAAGATCCGGCGGCGCCGCCGCCGACGCTTTTGAGCACTTCCTCAAGATTGAGCCCCGCCTTGTAGCCGTAAAGTAAGGCCTCGCAAACGCCGATCATGTTCGTCGCGATCAAGATCTGATTAACCATTTTGGTATGTTGGCCCGTTCCGGGCGGACCTTGATGGACGATCGTTTTACCCATTTTTTCGAAAAGAGGGGTCAGTTTGTTCACGGGTTCGGCGTCGCCGCCAACCATGATCGAGAGCCGAGCCTCGCGTGCGCCGATATCGCCTCCCGAGACGGGAGCGTCGACCGATTCGACTCCCTTCGCCTTCGCAGCTCGATGGATTTCGGCGGCGAGCGCAGGCTCGCTCGTCGTCATATCGACCAAAATCGTCCCCGGTCTCGCGCCCGCGAGCGTCCCTTCGGCGCCGAGGACGACTTCCCGAACGTCGGCGGGATAACCGACGATCGTGAAGACGACGTCGGATCGTTCGCTCACCTTGCGCGGCGTGTCGACCAAAACGGCGCCCCGGTCGACGAGATCCTTCGCCTTCGCCGCCGATCGATTCGAAACCGTCACCACATAACCCGCGGCGAGCAGATGGCCGCACATCGACCGCCCCATCACCCCCGTACCGATCCAGCCGATCTTGGTCGATTTGGGATCGATCTTCTCAAGCATCGCTCAACCCTCCCCCGCTCTTTGGTCGTCTTCATCGAACCGTTCCGAACTCAAAACGTACAACGACGCAGGGCGACCGTCAATCAACCCGCCCCCTCGTTCGCGCGATCGACGGCTCGCGAACTCGCGTCCACACCGATGTCGCCGCGAGAATCGGCCCCTGCGTCTCTTTGTATATTTATATTGTAATCAATTTGATTTTTATTGGTTAGGAATCGCCCCGGGTTTGCATCGGCGCGGCGCGACGTTTAGGATGAGTGGGGTGATATTTCTTCTCGAATTCGACCGACACCTTCCTTAACGGAATGATCGCAAAGCCGATTCGGCCTGATCCGAGTCGACACGGAAATAAGTCTATGCTTAAACCGACGGTTCAGATTCACAATGTCGACGGCGTCTTGCTGGCCGAATTTTGGGATTGCCTTCGGCTCGATCCGGCGCCGGTTCAGGAGTTGCGCAAACAGTTTGAAGCCCATTTACGTGAGAACGGTAAACCCGATCTAATCGTCGATTTAAAGGGGGTCGGATTCGCGGGATCGGCTTCTTTGGGGGGGTTTTTGGCGCTTCATCGCGCGGCGAGTCGCGTGGGGGGAAGGCTGATTTTTTGTGAGGTCGATCCGACGGTGCACGAGGTCTTTCGAGCCAGTAAGATCGCTCCTCTCTTCATTTTCGTCGCCGATCGCACCGCGGCATTGACGCGGGTGGCGGAAGGACCGATCTCCCCCTCGCAGCCGTCGATTCCGCCCGCGTCGTCGTCGGCGATCACTTCTTCTCCCGCGTCGGCTTCGAACTCGGCGATCACTCCTTCTCCCGCCGGGCCCCTCCCCCCTCGGCCGAACGCCCCGATACGTTCCTCGGGGCCTCTCGGAAATCGAGGATCGCGACGGAAAACCGAATGACGTATGATGAAGACGTCGATTGAAGGTCGATCGTCGCAACCAAAACCAAGGTCGCTCCGATCGTTTTCCGCAATTGATCAAAACATGAGATTATCAACAATTGAAGGCGCGATAAAACATGGCGGCGATTCCCCGAATCGATCTGGAAAACGTCGACGGCGTTTGGATCGTTCGTTTTCGCGAACGGAAGATTTACGACGAACGAATGGTGCGCGAGGTCGGCGATCAAGTCTTCGCGGCGCTCCCCGCCGACCGAAGCCCGATCCGCTTGATCGTCGATTTCACAGGGGTCGAAGTGATTTCCAGCTCGTTCCTCGGCAAGCTCATCCTGTTGCTCAGACGCGTCGACGCGTCGAACGGAAAAATGCGCCTCTGCGAGATGAACCCCGTCGTCGCCGGCGTCTTCCGCACGTCAAATCTCGATCGGCTGTTCGGAATCGATCGTGATCGCCGCGAATCGCTCGAAAAATTTAAATAAATACATCTGTCCTGATAACTTATCATTTGATTAATGGAATCGTCGGGGTCAATCTCGCTTTGTCGTTCGCTGGAACGAATCATCGGATCCGTCCGCGGGTTTTTTCCTCGATCGTTCGGAATCGCGTCGGCTGCGGATCGAGTTGCGAAAGCGCGAAAGGAGCGAGACGCGTCTGGGACGATCGTCGTTTGTCGACGTCGATGGATTTCCCGTCCGTTTGGGCGCGTCGAGTTCCGGCGATCGATCGCGATCGATCGATTCTCCTCGCAAGCCTTTCGGTGGATTCGCCTTCGGCACGAACGGGCTGGGAGTCGCCGGCGGGGTGGGATTGTTTAAGGGAACGGAGTCTGTCGATTCTCGCGGCGGGATCGCCTCCGTCTTTTCGGGAACGGTTGATTTTGGCGCCGACGCCTTGGACGGTTCACTCGGTTTTGAAAGCGTTGTCGGTTCGGCGGATTTCGCCTGAGCGGCGTGGGAAGTCGGGCTCGACGCGGATGGCTCCGAGGCTGCTTTCTCGACCTCGCCGATCGGTAAGATCGTACTCGGCGGTAAGATGATCACCTCACTTGATGTTTCGATTTTGGTGGGAGAAGCCGCGCCTTTGGTCGCCGGGGGATTGGCGGGGTTCGTCGAACCTAACGCATGCTGATCCGTAGACGCGGCGACCACGTCGATGAAGACATTGTTTGAGATACCGTTGGGCGTCGCGATGTGCGCGTCGAAGACCAGGCGTCCCGAGTTGGTCTCGATCGGCCGCGCGACGGGGTCGATCGTCACCTCCATCACGTTTCGGCTCAGTAAATCGAACTTCGCATCAACGCCTCCGACAATCACATGCGTATTGAGCACGCTGAAGCCTTTACCCAAGAAAAAGACCGACGAGACGACTCCCTCTTTGGGAACTTTGCCATACCAGGCGATCAACCACGGTTCGAGCCGCGCGTGATCCGATCGAAAAAGGTCGAAACCGAGCAGATCCCCCTCGTCGGGTAAGGGAACACGATACGTTTGCGACGGAACGAACGCCTCGAGTTGAGCGAGCCTTCGTTCGAGCCGGTTCAATTCTCCGGGTCGGTACAGATCGGCGTCGCAGATGAATTCGAAGGCGCGGCGGGTTTCTTGAACCTTTCGACTCAAAGCTAAATTATCCGTGGCTTTAAGCATTTGATGCGCATGTTTACCTGTTAATTCGAACCAATCGGAAACGCTTGTCAGCTCGATCGCGGGGATGAAATCGGGTGCGACGACGAGCGCGTAGCATTCCCGCGCTCCGGGCTCGATTTTCAGGTTTTTGTCGATGTAATTCGGGCCCGGTCCGCCGAAGGTTAACAGCCCGCCGATGCGAGCCGCGTTGTTCTGAACGGGGGGCGATTGAATTCGGGGAAAGAACTTCCATCCGAACGTCGTCTCGCCCGCTCCGAAGCCGACCGCGGTGCGTCTCAGGCCGATCGTCACGAGGTCGGTATCGAGCCTGCGTGCGAACGAGATCGCCTGGTCGATGTTGACGTTTCCCGACGCGACCGCGACCGCGAGCGCCATCTGAAGCTCGCTCCGCATGCTGAACACGTCGAGCATGTTCTGCTGGTCGGCGACGGGATCGATCGTAAAGACGTGGAGCGGCCACTTGAGCTCGACATACTCGTTGAAAACCCGCCTGGCTTCGACCGAAGGGATCGGGTCGTAATAATTCAAAACCTCGCCCGGGCAAGCGCGGCCGGCGCGCTCGAAGACGATCGAGACATCATGCCTGAGCTGACGGTTGAGAATCACCGATTCCGCCATCAAAGCGAAGACGAAATAATCGAGCGGCTTCCATTCGGCGTCGGCAAAACGTTTAATTGTCTTTTTATAATCTTTATCATTTCCAAAATAGCGCGCAAGATCGACTTTCATACCGCAACGTTTGCATACTAATATATTTAAAAAATCATCACGAAATTGATAGAGGTTTTTGACGTCGAAATCGACCACCATCTTGTCGAACTCGACGAATTCCGCGGGGGAGAAGAATTCGGCGAGTTTTCCGCCCGACGCCTGCTCTCGAATATAAAGCCGCGCGATCGTCAATTCGGATTGAAGCGTATTCAACACGTCGGTGGCGCCGGGGAGAACCAGCTCGTCGTCTAAAAAAAACATATTTGCAAGTTTTTTGATATATTTTTCACCGAATATATCGACCGTTTCCGAAGGGGCGACCGATGTCGATTTCGCGCCGCTCGCTCGGTTGGATATTTTGGGGAGCGAAATCGCCGACCGATCGACATGTCGCTTTGTCTTCGATCGGCACACTTTGTCTTTGGAATCCTTGGCGACGGATTCGGGTTTGAGGCTTTTCTTTCGGCTTTTTTCGGTTCGCTTCAAGTCGACGTATCGAGTCATCGCGGCTTGTAGTTGATAAGAAGCCTCGATGACGACCGCGTCGCCGAACGTCTGGGGCAATAGCTCGGGGGTGAGCGTATGCCGAGCCTCGACGGTGACGATCGCTCCCTTGCCTTTATTCGACTCGGGCCCGGGGAGGAGCGAAATCGGCATGCGAACCAGGTAAAGCCCGTAACCCGGCAAATCGGTCAGGTCGTCCCCCACGTTGATCCTTCTAAGTTCGTTCAAATGATATAAATAACTAGCTTGTTCATCAAGTTGAATGTTTGGTTCCAGCGCCACGCCGCTCGTCACGTCTTTGGGGAGATTGAGCGTCGATTTTTCGAGATTATCGAGCCGCGCCGCGATGTTCGCCAAAAGCGGGGTCGCGAGCGCTCCCGGGGTCGGGATCGAGGGGGCGGTTGAAACGGGAGCGGGAGGCGTTGGAGGGTTGTTCGGTTGCGGCGTGTTGATGTTCGTAATGATCACAGGAGAGAATGACAAGCGACGGCGACCGTTATACCTTCCGCCCCCGCCTAAAACCCCCGAAATCGGCGAACTTGAGGCGCTCGGCGAACTTGGAGTGCTCGAAGAACCCGGCGTGATCGCCGCGCCGACCGACGTCGCGCTCGTGAGCGCCGCGACGTCGGTTTGTCGCATCGCTCCGTTGAGCAACACCTTGAAATCCCCCAACCGTCCCGCCATTTCCTTCTCAAATTGCGCTCGATGTTGCGTGAGCCTATTCTGTCCCCAAACGTCGGGAGATTTGACCCCGATCATCCCCTCGCGGAACAGCTCACGGTCAAGCTCGTCGATTTGACGAGCGACGTCGGCGAGTCCGACTCCCGACGGATTCTTATGCGCATGTACTGATGTCGATTCGTCAACGGGTTTCCGCTTATGGAAAAGCCCGCCGCCATATGCGTAAGACGTCGCGAATACCGCCGCGAAGATCACCAGGATCGCCCAGACGGGTTGGATCGCTCCGCGCATACCGCCGATTCGCATGGGACTTCCTCTTCCGAACATGACGACTTTTCGCCCGGCTCCGCGGGTCGCTCTCGGGCTCGAACTCACAGGCATGAGATTGCGCCTCGTCCGTCTTAAAAAATCGGCCGAAACTCTCGGCTTCAACACGTACTTCAAGCTACAACAAGTCGCATTCGTCAATCCTCGGCCATACAATCGTCGTAAGCGGAACGCCTCGCACGACCCTTCCTTCCGGCGCAAACGTCGACGCCAAAACGATCTATTATTCAATTGATAATTATATATGATTATATAATTTTATATTGTCAATTTGGCCGAACTCGGGGCTTTTCTTGGGATCGATCGCCCGATCGCCTCGATTTTGGTGAGCCGAGGCCGGCCGAGAGGCGCGAACTTCGTCATAATGATCGCTCGCTCGCCGATCCTTCACCGATACGCCCCACGCAGGAGAGCCGAGAACATGCGAACCGATCGAGGACGACGCGATTTTCTCAAAGCGGCGGGGTTGACGCCGATCATCCTCGGCGGATCGCACGCTTCGGGTGAGATCGAACGCGACGATCCGTCGAACGATACGCCGCGGTATCCTTACGCGCTCGGCGGCGCCGATCCCAAAGGTAGCCCCAGGCGCAAAATCGCGGCGCTTTGCACGGTGTATCATTATCTCTCTCATGCGTATCATATCGTTGGACGATTTATTGATGGATTCGTCGTCCACGACGGCCGCGGGCTTCATCACCCCGATTTCGAGATCGCGAGCCTTTTTGTCGAACAGATTCACGACGACGACCTGGGACGCGCCAAGGCGAAACGACACGGAGTTCGCTTCAGCCCGACGATCGCCGACGCACTCACGCTCGGCACGGGGAAGCTCGCGGTCGACGGCGTTCTTTTAATCGGCGAACACGGCGATTATCCGATCAACGAGAAACTCCAAAAGCTCTACCCGCGCGGACGGTTCTTGTTCGAAGCCCTCGACGTTTTTCAACAATCTCAAAAAAGCGTACCTGTGTTTATCGACAAACATCTATCATATAATCGGCATGAGGGAATGAAGATGGTTGCACGAGCACATGCGTTAAACGCTCCCCTGATGGCTGGTTCGAGCCTTCCCGTGACGTATCGCTTGCCGTCGCTTGAGGTTCCATTGGGGAAAACGTGGCGTGAGGCGCTGGTCGCTTCACGCGGCGAGATCGAACTGTTCGGCTTCCACGCGCTCGAATCGCTGCAATGCATGGTGGAACGACGCAACCTGAACGGGAAACCTCAAGGAGTCGTCGCGGTGACGTGCCTCGAGGGAGACGCCGTTTGGAAAGCCGGCGACGAGGGGAAATGGTCGTGGGAGCTGCTCGACCGAGCGATCGCACGGAGCCATTCGCACAATCCCGGCGATATCCGGCAAAACACGGTCGATTTCAACGCATCGGTTAAGCACTCACGGCTCACGCCCAATCCGCTGGCTTTTTTGATCGAATACGCCGATGGATTTCGCGGAACGGTGCTGATCGTCAACGGTCATGTCGACGATACGACGATCGCGGCGCGGGTTGAAAATCGGCCCGGAGTCGATTCGATCGTCTCGACGCTCTTTTACCTTCCCGCGCCCCCCGGCGCCGACTTCTTCAGCCCGCTTGTTTTACGGATCGAGGATTTTCTCGCGACGGGGAAGCCGCCCTATCCCGTTGAGAGAACAATGTTAACGGGAGGAATCCTCGACGCCGCGATCCAAAGCCGGTTCGAAGGATATAAACGTATTGAAACCCCCGAACTCGCCGCGATCGATTACAAGTCCCCCGTCGAATCGGGCTTTTTCCGCGGCCCGGTCGCCGATCCGCGAAGGAACGAAGGATGACTCCGATTTTATGGAATGTAGAGGTTTTCCCCAAGAAAGTTTAACACCGCCGCGCATCGAAGCCGATAAAAACTTCGCTTATTCGTATCGTGGTCGCTTCCTCTCCCTCTCTCAGGCGACAAGAAAAATGACGCTTTCTCCGTTATCCCGAGACGACCCGAATGAAAACTTCCGCCCGAAGTTTACGATTCTTTTTCTTTATTTGTCTGATCCAGCCGGTTTTTCTGATCTCTCAAGCGAACGCGCAATGGTTTCAACGACCCGCGCGTGATGATTCAAAACCGACGGTGACGGGCGATTCCACGCCCGCGTCGAAGGATGTAGCGAAACCCGAACGCCCGCGCCGAAAATTTTTGCCGCGGATCTTCGGTCGGTTCGGTTCGGATCAAGGCTCCGCGAAAACCGGGTCGGGGTCGGATCGAACCGCGTCGGCGCGCATCGATCAACGAACGGGGGATTTCGCGCAAAAGAAGCAAGAATCGCTGTCGAATCGAGAACCCGACGGCTTACGTCGTTCCGGATCGCGCCCGCTGGTTCCTGCGCGCGCCGATCCGTTGATTCCGGTCGCAAATCAATCGCAATCGGTCGCCGGCGGCGGATCGTCGTTCGACCCCAATCAAGAGACATCATTTGATCCCAACGTCGAGCTCAACTCGACCGCGCCGTCAAACGCAAGCGGACCGGGTGCAGACAATTCGAACGTCCGCAACGTTTCGCAAAGTCCGCATCGAAAGCCGCGGCCGGATCATTATGAAATCGAAGCGCAGGGGCTGCCCAAACCGAGCACGCTTTCCAATAAAGACGTGAACCCCTTGATTGAAGGCTCGTTGGGGCCCGAAGGGGTGTTCATGCAATTGCCGATGGCGTTGACCGATATCGGCGGCGGCACGGCGCCGTCGGCGATCGCCAATAAGGTACGAGCCGCCGAGCAGACGGGTTTCCTGGCTCGCGGCCTGGGGATTCAGAAAGCTCCGATCAAAGCATATGGCTGGATTGAAAACAGCATCAATGTTAACGCCAACGGTCGGCCGACAAACGACAGCAATTTCAGCGTGTTTCCTCAAAGACTCGCCAATCAGTGGATGGGAAACCAGTATTACCTCGTGATCGAGAACCCGATCGAGCAAACCGATTCGGTGAATTTCGGCTTTCGCGTCGACACGCTCTTCGGTAACGACTGGCACTTCACCAAATCGTTCGGCATGTTCGACGGATCGTTTCCCAACAACTCGTTCGCGGGGATCGATTTTCCTCAGATTTACGGCGAGATGCATCTGCCGATTCTCACCAAAGGGGGAATCGATTTCAAAGGAGGCCGGTGGTATTCGATCGGCGGATACGAAGGCGCCCCCGCGATCGCACGCCCGCTCTTGTCGATTCCATACTCGTTTAACTACACTCCGTTTACTTTCTTCGGCCTCCTCAGCACGTTCCATCTCACCGATCGAATCAACATCTTTAATGGAACAGTGAACGGCTGGGATCGATGGCTGAATGAATCTTATAAATGGGGTTATATTGGCGGGTTTACGTGGATTTCGCGCACGGGGCGGAACACGCTCGGGTTCACGTTCGTCAACGGGTCGGATCAGTTGCCGTATTTCTTGCCCGCGAACACGCCGTATTCGCCCACTTCGACACCGCCGGTCGGGTTTATGGGAGGACGCATCAATCCGTTCTACGGGGCGAGCAAACGGAGTTATTTCTCGTCGGTGTGGACGCACAAGTGGAGCGAGAAGCTACTGCAAGTGGCGGAGACCGATCAGGTTTATGATCCCGCCGAACCGGGTTATAGCAAGAACGGCGCGGTCTCGAGCATCGCGTATTACGGCCTGGTGAACTGGTTCCTGTACTCGTTCACTCCCAAAGTGACCGGCGTGTGGCGAGCGGAAACGTTCTGGGATCCGTACGGAGCGGCGACGGGAGTGCCCAACACGTATCACGAAATGACGGTCGGGCTCGTTTACAAGCCCAAGCCCTGGCTTTGGATTCGCCCCGAGGCGCGGGTCGACTGGGTTCAGGGAACCCCGGTCTTCAACGATTCGACGCGGCGAAGCCAATTGACGTTCGCGATGGACGTCATCCTGTTGTTCTAAATTGTTCAAATATTCTTATTTTCGGTTCGATCGTATCGTTCACTACGAATCGTCGAAGGCGAATTCCAGGTACGGAGGCTTGATCATGTTGGTGAATCTTTTTGCGGCGTGTTTGATTTGCGGATTCATGGACGGCGAGAAGGCCGACGCGGCGCCCGCGAGCCCGATCC
>JAKBCQ010000037.1:0-2303 GCA_021807585.1 Planctomycetota bacterium
ACAAAGCCGAACCCAAGGTTAAGAACATCGTGGCCGCCAGCGGAGCGGCGATTCGGGTGATGCGCATTGTCGGCGTTTCTCCTTGTGGATTGGATGTTTCGATCGCGGACGTTCCAAGGAATTCCCTCGAATCGACCCGCCGTTCAACTTAGCCGCGATCCGTCCCCGGCTCAAGGGATCGACGCGCCGATCCGCCCCCCCCGATTCCCCGAACCCCGCCGGTTCAATCAAATCCTCACCCGCCCTTGCGACCAAAAAATCAACAATATAAATGGAGATAATTATAACAAAATGACTCATTCTGTTATGCATAATTGCGCCGCCATAATTCGAGCATTACGAGCGACCAGAGTCGGTACGCGTGATCGCGGCGATTGTTCACGTGTTCATCGATCATCCGTTCAATCGCGTCGCGGCGAAAGACGCCCCACGCGATCGCCGCGGGGTCGAGGAGGATCTCCTTCAATTCGCCTTTGAGTTCGGTGCGAAACCAGCGATCGATCGGCACGCCGAAGCCCATTTTACGGCGGTTGCGGATCGCCCTGGGCAAGAGATCGGCGCACGCGCGTTTGAGGACGAGTTTTGATCCTCCGCGCGCGACCCCGAGCTTTCGGCTCGATTCCAGCGCGATCGCCTGTTCGACGATCCGGTGATCGAGAAACGGGCTTCGGCATTCGAGCCCGTGCGCCATGCTCGCCAGATCGACTTTCACCAGCAGATCCCCGGGTAAATACGTGACGATATCGGCGATCATCGCGCGCGAAAGATCGTCTCTTCGATCGGCGAGATTCCACGCGTCATATAAATAGGTTTTGGGATCGATCGTTCGGGTCGCTTCGATCGAACCCGAGGTTCGATCTCCCTCGCCGACGAGCCGGTCGATCCATTCATCGGTATATAAAGACATTCGCGTTGATTCGTCGCCGAGCGCGATCCAGCGGAGGTAGCGATCGGCGGGTTGATCGGCGAGCGCCTCGAGCCAGCGGCGAATCTTGCGGAGCTTCGTTTTGGCTTTGACCGACACGGGGAGGGCGCGCGCCAGGGGACCCGCGAGGAAGCGACGGAGCGATTCGGGCGAACGGTCGAGGACGCCCGCGAGACCGAGAGCGCGGTAGCGATCGTAACCGCCGAAGAGTTCGTCTCCCGCGTCTCCCGTGAGCGCGACGGTGACGTACCGCCGCGTCTCCCGCGCCACGTGCCAGGTCGGCAGCGCCGAGCTGTCGGCGAACGGTTCGTCGAATTGCACCGCGAGCTCGGTCGTCGTCTCCCACGCGCGCGGCTTGACGATGAACTGGTGATGTTCGGTCCGAAATGAAGCCGCCGCGAGCAGCGCGTAATCGAGCTCGTCGAACGCGGGTTCGTCGAAACCGATTGAAAACGTTTCAATTGGATGATTCGAGTGTTTCTTCATCAATCCGACGACGATCGTCGAATCGACGCCTCCCGAGAGGAACGCTCCCAGGGGGACGTCGGCGATCATCTGTTCGCGGACCGAATCGTCGAGCGAGGCGCGTAATTCCTCGGCCTCGACCTCGATCGATCGATGCGTTTCGCGATTCCAATCGGGTTCCCAGTAGCGTTTTATGGTGAACGCCCCCTCATGCCAGACCGCGTACGACGCGGGGGGAAGTTTGCGCGTTTCGCGGAAAATCGTCTCGGGGCTGGGGATATAACCGTAGGTTAAGTATAAATCGATCGAGCGCGGATCGATCGTTCGGGCGATCGGGGGATCGCGCAGCGCGAGGATCGCCTTGAGCTCGCTCGCGAAGACGATCCGATCGTCTTCAAGGTGATAGACGAGGGGTTTCTGGCCGAGCCGGTCGCGCGCCAGGATCAGCTTGCGCCGCGCCGCGTCCCAGATCGCGACGGCGAACATGCCTCTTAAGTAAGAAAACATATTTTCGCCTTCGTCTTCATATAAGTGAACAATAGTTTCTCCGTCTCCCGCGGATTTGAGGACGTGTCCTTTGGCCTCGAGCCTTCGGCGCAAAGACTGGTAATTATAAATTTCTCCGTTAAAAACGGCGCGGACGGTTCCTGTCTCGTTCGCAAGCGGCTGGCGGGAGCCTTCGAGATCGATGATCGACAATCTTCGGAAGCCGAGCGCGGCGTGATCGTCGCGGAAGAATCCCGAGTCGTCGGGTCCGCGATGAATGAGCCGTTCGGTCATGGCGGCGAGGTCGTTTTCGGAAAGACGAATTCCGCGCGGGGTCCATGCAGATCCACAGATACCACACATGCGTATTATTCTTTCATAAGAGGATTGACGGCGGATCGTTTGGAATCGCGCGGTATTGGTCGTG
>JAKBCQ010000037.1:2313-9909 GCA_021807585.1 Planctomycetota bacterium
CCGTTGCTTCGCGGCCGTTGCTTCGCGGCCGAGGCTTCGCTGCCGTTGCTTCGCGGCCGTTGCTTCGCGGCCGTGGTGTCAAAAGCGTGGGCCGAAGTCGATCGGTCGTCGCGATCGAAAAAATCGGTGGAAATTGGGGTCGACGAACGCGTCGTCCCGGTGGATGATATTCGATCTTCGCGCCCAAGTCGGCGCGAGTCGGGCCAAGCGGCGACGAATCGACGACGGACGATCGGCTTTTGGGGTGATCGTCGGCGGCGGAAGAAGGGTCCTGGGCGCGGATCATGGAACCGCTTTTGCGAGCGGCCTTGATTTTTTTTCGATCGCGCTCTTGTATCTCCGTCGATCGTCTCGCTAAGATAACCCAATTCGGCCCCGGGTTGATCAAACGCAAGCCGCCGCGCTGATGGATATTCGGCGGGGCGATTGCTGTTTTGTCGTCGGCCCGGATGGAAAGAGGAAAGCGAGAGCGTCTTACGATGAAGGTTCGAGCGAGCGTCAAGCGGATCTGCGAGAGTTGCAAAATCGTCCGTCGTCGCGGCAAGGTGTTCGTCATTTGCTCGAACCCTCGTCACAAGCAACGGCAAGGTTGAGATTGCGTCGTCGGCTTTCGCGTTTGCGACGGCCGAGCGGTGTTGTTTCGTGCGGTCAATTATGGTGTCGCGCTTCGTCCAACGTATCGGGATGAATCCCGGAGATCGATCGTATGCCCCGTATTCTCGGTGTCGATATTCCCAACGACAAGCGAACGCTGATTTCGCTCCGTTACATTTATGGTATCGGTCCTTCCTTATCGGTGCAGCTTTGCGAGCGAACGGGGATCGACCCCGACAAGCGCGCCAAGGATCTGACCGAAGACGAATTGGCGCGGTTGGCGTCGTTATTGGATAACGAGTACGTCGTTGAAGGGGCGTTGCGTCGCCAGACGCAGCAAAGCATCGCGCGATTGCGAGACATCGGTTGTTACCGGGGTTTACGGCATCGCAAGGGGCTTCCGGTGCGGGGTCAACGGACGCGAACGAACGCACGCACGCGCAAGGGTCCGCGAAAGACCGTCGCGGGCAAGAAGGGCGTGAAAGAAATGCGCTAATCGTCACGAAGCGTCGCGTCGCGCGGTTGATCGCGGCGGTTTTCGAGTCGAGGGTTTTGGACCGCTCGAAACGATCGTGAAAGCGCGATCGGCTCGGGGGGGACGAACACGAGCGCCGCGAATTGACGCATGCCCGTTTTCACGTGTGATCGCGGGGTTGAGCGTTTTTCGGCCGCGAATGTTGGTGTGAGTGAATCATCGGGATTGCCGGCGAGATTGATGAAGAGCCGCGGGGGTATCGCCCCGCCAGACCAAGGAGCGAACGACACGTGGCGAAGGCCAAAAAGCGAAAGACGCGACGCAACGTCAGCCGAGCCGTCGTGCACATCAAGGCGACGTTCAACAACACGACCGTGACGATCACCGATCCCAACGGGGACGCCTTGTGTTGGGCTTCGTCGGGAACCGTGGGCTTCAAGGGAAGCCGAAAAAGCACGCCGTTCGCGGCTCAGCGCGCCGCCGAGACCGCGGCGGGAGCGGCGAGCAAATTCGGCGTTCGCGAGGTCGAGGTGAAGGTCAAGGGGCCGGGATCGGGGCGTGAAAGCGCGATCACGGCTTTACAGGCGTGCGGTCTTTCGATCAAGGCGATCGAAGACGTCACCCCCCTCCCCCACAACGGCTGTCGCCCTCCCAAAAAGCGCCGCGTTTGAGCCCGCGCGGCCCGTTTTTTCACGATCGTACAGAGACTTTAACGATAACGGTGTGATCACAAGCAAAAAGGCGCCAGGAGGATCATGGGACGTTACATCGGACCGGTTTGTCGGCTTTGCCGCCGCGAGGGGATGAAGTTGTTCCTCAAGGGGACGCGGTGCGATTCGCCCAAATGTGCGATCGCGCGCGACCGAGGCGTGCCGGGCATGCATCAGTTTCGTCGCGGTAAGCCGAGCGAATACGCGATTCGACTTCGCGAAAAACAAAAAGTGAAGCGCTATTACGGAATTTTCGAACGTCAATTCCGTAAATATTTTGATATGGCGGCGCGTCGTCCCGGCAACACCGGCGACGCCTTGATGGCGATCCTTGAGCGTCGTCTCGACAACGTCGTCACTCGGCTTGGTTTCGCGCTGTCGCGGAAGCAAGCGCGGCAGATGATTCGCCACGGCCATTTTCTGGTGAACGGCCATAAGGTCGATATCCCCAGCTATTTGGTTCGGCCCGGCGAGGTGATCAAGATCAAAACGCGTGAGCAATCGGCCAAGTTGGCGATCTCGAACCTCGCGGTCGAGGGTATGCCTCCCGTTCCCGAATGGCTCGATCGGATCTCGAACGATCCTCCCGAGGGGCGGGTGGCGCGGATGCCGAGCAACCAGGACATCAGCGTCCCGGTCACGCCTCAATTGATCGTCGAATTGCTTAGTCGTTGACAGACGTTCATCGAGAGCGCGGCGATTCGCCGCACGTCTCGCGCCGCTGTACGGATCAAGCTGATTTGTTGTTTTGATCGTCGAGGGATTTTCGTTATTGGACCGCGATCGGACCCGAGGATGGGCGATCGCTTGCACGACCGACCGATCTCCGCTCCTCCGGTTCGAGGGAATCACGGCCGACACGACGAGTCGAGCCGATTTCATCGGATGGGACGAGAGCGGATTTCCCGTTTTCTTGGAGATTTCGCGCGATGCGCATCCGTTGGCGCGGCCTCGAACTTCCCAGCCGAGTAATTTGCAACCGCGAAAAACTGACCGATTCGTACGGCGAATTCCATGTCGAGCCGTTCGAACGCGGTTTCGGCCATACCGTCGGCAACAGCTTGCGACGGATTCTCCTCTCCAGTCTCGAGGGGAGCTCCGTCACAAAGATCAAAATCGAAGGCATTCAGCACGAATTTTCGTCGATCCCCGGCATGGTTGAAGACATCACCGATCTGGTGCTCAATCTCAAGGGGCTCGTCGTCAAGAATCATACCGAGCACAATCGGACGATTCGCATCGAGCGCGAGCGGCGCGGCGTCGTAACCGCCGCCGATATCCAGCACGACGAATCGGTCGAGGTCGTCAATCCCGATCATATCTTGTGCACGCTGACCGATGACGTGCGGCTGGCGATCGATATGACCGTCGAGAACGGTCGTGGTTATCGTCCCGCCGCCGAGGGGCACACCGAGGATCTCGAAATCGGCGCGATCCCGATCGACGCGATCTTCAGCCCGGTGATTCGTTGCGAATACCGCGTCGAGAACACCCGCGTCGGTCAGCGAACGAATTATGATAAGTTGATCTTGAAGCTCTGGACGACGGGGACGCTCGGCCCCGAGATGGCGCTCGTCGAAGCGGCGAAGATTATGCGCAAGCATTTGAATCCGTTTGTCCAGTATTACGAACCGGGACCGGGATTGCCTTCGGACGCGATCGGCGGCGACGGTTACCGCGACATGCCGATCGACGCCGAACTCGAACGGAAGCTCAATATGAGCCTGGCCGAGCTTGAACTTTCGGTGCGCGCCACGAATTGCCTTGAAAGCGAGGGGATCACGACCGTCCGCGATCTCGTCAGCCGGAGCGAGCCGCAACTCCTCACCGTCCGCAATTTCGGCGAGACGACGCTCAAGGAGGTGAAGGCCAAACTGCTCGAGATCGGCCTCGATCTGGGCATGAACGTGCCGATCCGGGGGGGCGTTTGACGCCTCGCGATCGCAAGACTTCCAGATTCGTTAGAAGAAATGATATCCTTTTCCGATAACCGAAGTGATCGAACATGAGACATCGCAAAGCCGGTCGAAAGTTCAAACGAACGCCCGAGCATCGTCGGATGCTGTTGCGCAATCTCGCCACGTCGTTCTTCGAGCACGGGCGGATGGAGACGACGCTCGCCAAGGCGAAAGAGGTTCAACCGTTCGCCGAGAAGTTGATCACGCTCGCCAAGGACGGCTGGGATCTCACGCGATTCCGTCGCGTCCTCGCCGTCGTCACGCGGAAAGACATCGCGTTCAAGCTGTTCAACGAGATCGGCCCCAAGTTCAAGGATCGTCCCGGCGGCTACACGCGACTTTACAAGCTCGCCAAGGTGCGTCAGGGAGACGCCGCGCCGATGGGAGTTCTTACGCTCCTCGGCGAGGGGGATGAAGTCAAATCGCCGGTGCGGCCCGCGATCGTTTCCAAGAATTAACACAGGTAAGACGTGAGCGAACGTTACGATCCGCATTGCGTGTTTTGCAAGATCGCGCGGGGGGCGATTCCCGCCGAAACGATCGTCGAAACGAGCGAGGCGATCGTCTTCCTCGACATCAACCCGGTCAATCCCGGCCACCTGCTCGTCGTTCCCAGGGAACACCACGCGCATCTGTGCGAGCTTCCCGCGGCGATCGCGGCGCATGTCGGCGGGCTGCTTCCCGGGCTCTGCCGCGCCGTTCAGGCCGCCACGGGCGCCGACGGAGTGAACGTGATCGTCAACATCGGCGCCGCCGCGGGGCAAACGATCGATCACGGCCATTGGCACGTCATCCCCCGCTTCCACGCCGACGCCGTCGATTGGCCCTGGCCGCACGCCGAATACCTCGGCGACGAACGCGCCCAGATGCGTTTTCGTATCGAACGTGAATATAAAGCGATGAAAGCCGATTGATCGGTTCACGCGGTCGATTCCAACGCGAACAAGCGATCGCCTCGACCGCGCACCGGTCGAAACGATCGCTTGTTTCTGCATTTCATGATCATAATTGAGAGCCGATCGATCGAACCGAACCGTCAATTCTTGGCGGCGTGCGCGATCGATCGAACCGAACCGTCAATTCTTGGCGGCGTGCGCGTACGAAAGCGCAAGCAAGGCGAACGATGTCGCGAGCGCGGGATTCCCCTCCATGAATCGAGCGTCGGTATTGACCCATTCCCCCT
Source organism: Planctomycetota bacterium (assembly GCA_021807585.1). Lineage (GTDB taxonomy): Bacteria > Planctomycetota > Planctomycetia > Isosphaerales > Isosphaeraceae > JAKBCQ01. Next base: position 7,234 of record JAKBCQ010000037.1, read on the forward strand.
TCGATCCCTGACGTTTCGCGAGCGCCGCGGTGATATCGCCGCGCCAGTCGTGCTCGACCCCCGCCGAATCGACAAGCGTCGGCTTGCCCAAAAGCGAAAGCGCCCGCGCCATCGTCTGGTAATAATAATAAAGGCCCGATTTGCCCAGGCCCGGATTCTCATCAACTGAATAATTCTTTTTGATATAATCATACGCAGCCTTGACGCGGGGGTCTGCGGCGGTGAGACCCGCGTGAACCATGCTTTTCAGCCCCGCGTACGTCATGCTCGCGTACGACCGAAGCGCTCCCGACGGTTCGGCGCCCCCGGCCATGCTGATTCCGCCGTCCGCCGCCGAATAGATGAACCCGCCGTCGTTCACCTTGTCGGCCCACGGCTGATCGTTAAACTCGCTTTTCATATTCTGACATCGCGAGATGAACACAATCGCTTTTTGAAGGTTCGGGTCGTCGGCGGGGACGCCGCTGTCGCGGAGCGCCTCGACGAAGAACGCCGTGTTCGAAAGATCGGGCCGGCTCTTGCCGCCGTAACCCGCGCCCCCGTAATACGCGTCGTCGCGGCCTTTTTTCTCTCCCTCGTCCCACTGGAGCCGTTTCAGATTCGTTTGGCCCGATTTGACGAGCGCATCGTAGCGTCCCCGCACGTTCGCCTCTTGAAACGCCATCATCGCGACCGCGGTCACGTAATTCGACTGCGGCCCCTCCGCCTCGAGCGTCCCCTTCGGCGCCACTTCTCCCTCAAGATACGCGAGCGCCTTGGCGACGACCGGCTCCGCGGGCGTCAGCTTTTTGGTTCGCAACAACGCCGTGACGACGATCCCCGTGATCCCAGGTCCGCTCTTCGTCGAAAACCCCCCGTTCGGTTCTTGAAGGCTCGGCAAAAACGCCACCGCCTTACGAACGAGACCGTCCGCGACCTGACGCGTATCGCCGTCGGCGGCGAACCCCACCCCGCCTCGAATCACGGGCAAGGCCAACGCGATCGCCCCCGCCCCAGCCCCCAGGAAGCCTCGCCGCGTGCTTCTTTCATCCTCGAATTCGAACATACCAGGTTGTCCTTCGCAAAATGTGACGCCGATCGTCGAGACGGCGAACCCGCGCCGTCGATTCCTCATTATAGCGTCGACAACGGTCGGTTTGATCCGACAACCAAGCCCAAAATCAATGTCGATCCCAAACTTCACCCCGCAAAGCATAAAAAATCATAAAATCATTATTTATGATAACAGATATGATCTTTTATCTAAGATTGGAGCGTTCGATCGCGAAAACCTCGATTGACGGCTTTTGGAACCGCGATTATTCTTCCTCCGCGCGGCGGGCGTCGCGTGCATTTCGTGATTTTGACGCCCTTCGTATCGCGGAAAGGATTCGGCTTGATGAATCCCCAAGTTCGAGCGGAGGAGCGGGTCGGCGATTCTCGTTCGGCTCGGCTTACGGCCGTCGCTCGGCGCCGCCTGACGGCGCTCGCGGTGATCTCGTGTGGAGTTTGCGTGATCGGTTGCAGCCTCACCAAATCGACCCCGAAAGAAGCCGAGGCGCCGTTTCCGGTCTTTTCGCCTGGATCGTTTTATCAGCCCAAGCGGTGCCTGCTGACGATCCTCATGCCCGCTCGGCCACTCCAAGACGCCGCGATCAACGACATTCTGTGGAGCGTCGTCGACCGTCAATCGATCCCAAATGAAACGAGGAAGGCTTTAGAGATCAACGGGTTGCGCGCCGGGATCGTCGCCGGGGCGTTGCCCCCCGAGATCGAGGAAATCCTCTCCGCCCCCCCTCCCAACCTGGTTCAACCCTACCAGGTCGAGATCATCGACGGCGGCCTCTCTCCCGTCATGATGACCAACAAAATCCCTCGCGCCAGTCTCTTCTTAAACGATAAGGGACAAGCAATGGGTCGCGATTACGACGACGCTCAAGGCTATTTCAGCGTCTCCGCGACACAAGTCGGTCGCGATCGGATACTGCTCCGAATCGTCCCTGAAATCCACCACGGTCCGTTGGAACAAGGTTGGGCCGCGCCCCAAGACGCCGCGAATCCCTACTTCCAGCAAGAATTCGTGATGAAAACCGGCCAAAAAGAAGAAACGTTCCACGAACTGATGATCAATCTCTCGCTCGAACCGGGACAGATCGCGGTCGTCGGCTGCGAGCCCGAACGATCCAAAACGCTCGGGTCCTTCCTCCTCACCGAACAAGAACCAAACGGCGGCCGAATCAAACAAAAGATCTTGCTCGTCAAAGCCGTGCGGGGAAGCGGCGCCGATTCCGAACTCGCCAAAAAGGTCTCGCACTTCGTCTCCAACTCCGCACGCGGCAAGCAGCCCGATCCCGCTTCCAACGGATCAAAAAAATAATAACGTGAATAATTCATAATGTATTATGATTTCAATAAATAAAGTTCGCCTTCGCGTACGATCGCGCCGGGGATCGGCGAGCCTGCGGAACGATTTTGGACCCGCGATCGAACCCGCGATCGATTTCCCCTCTCAAGCACTTACCGCGGCGATTCATGGCTCTTACCGCGACGATTCTTTCGAGGCGATCGCGTTCGTCGGAAACGTGATGGATAAACATGCCGGATCTTGTTGATTTAGACGGTTCTTCGGGCGAGGGGGGCGGGCAGATTCTCCGCACGGCGCTCGCGGCGTCGATATTGTTGGGGCGCGATTTCAAG
>JAKBCQ010000038.1 GCA_021807585.1 Planctomycetota bacterium
GTGAGCCGCATTATTATGTTTGCGATTATTGACCGATAAATCGGCCTGGTCGCCCGAGTTTACGAGAAGAGGCTCACCCGGAGGTTCGCCCTCCCATTCAGAACATACTGATATCTAAATATTTAACATATGCTAGTTCTATTTGTAAATCGGCGCCGAAACCGGTAAAATCGAGCCGATTGGGTTTCGGGAGCTACTCCGGATAGCCTCTCAAAGTAAGATATAGCGTTGGTATGAATAGGCGCCATTCGCGATCGGAAGATAGCGGACTCGGCGTAGTGCGGCTCGCCTCAATAAGTTTCCATCATTCCATTATCTAGCTTTGCACGCTTCCAAAATGCATGAGCCCTCTCCTCTTTCGCGGCGGGTCGATCTTGATCACAATCGTTATTGCGATGCTTTCCCCGATCGCGATCAGGCGTGTTTTCCTTTTTGCTCGAAGAATCGTCTGGAGAGTGATATGACTTTTCGCTCACTTTCGCTTACGGCCGCCGCGTTGTGGTTCATTTTCGCTCCGCGCCTTCGGTTCGAGGTTCAAGCCGCCGAGCCGAAGGGCGCGGCCGACGTTCGCCTCAAAGCGAGCGAACGTCGTGAACAAGGGGGTTGGATTTATGTTCATTTAGAGGGATCGCCGAATTCGATCGGCTTTCAGCACGGTTATTTGCTCGCGAAGGAGATCGAGGATTTGCTTCGCGTGATCAAGCCGTTCCAGGAGAAGACGACCGGGCGCGAATGGGCGTTTTATCGGCAAGCGTCGGAGACGATGCTTTGGAAAGGGATCGATCGCGAATATCAAGACGAGATCGACGGGATCGTCATGGGATTGAACGCCCAGGGCGTTAAAGCCGATCGGTGGGATCTCGTCGCGCTCAACGCGCTTGAGGAATTACCCTATTATTATGCGCCTTGGCTTGATCAAAAGGAGGGGAAAAAGCCTTCGGCTCACGCACCCGGCAATTGTTCGGCGTTTATCGCGACGGGGAACGCGACCAAAGACCGACGGATCGTGATGGGGCATAATTGTTGGACGAATTATGTAACGGGAAGTCGATGGAACATCGTCTTCGACGTGAAGCCCGAGCGCGGCAATCGGATTTTGATGGACGGTTTGCCGGGGGTGATCGTCAGCGACGACGATTTTGCGATCAATTCGGCGGGGATGATGATCACCGAGACGACGATCACGCAATTTAACGGTTGGGATCCCGCGGGCAGGCCCGAGTTTTCGAGGGCTCGGAAGGCGATGCAATACGCGACATCGATCGACGAATTCGTGAAAATCATGGTTGCAGGAAACAACGGCGGCTACGCCAACGATTGGCTGGTGGGCGATAACAAGACGGGCGAGATCGCGTTATTCGAGCTCGGGTTAGAACATTATATCGTTAAGCGTACCAAAGACGGCGTGTACTTCGGCTCGAATTTCCCGGTCGACGACGAATTGGCGCGTACCGAGACGACGTTCGACGCGACGAAAAAGGAATCGTCTCCGCTTGCGCGGAAGACGCGCTGGGAACAGTTGATCAAGGAACGGTTCGGCAAGATCGACGTCGAGATCGCCGAAGAGATGGAATCGGATGATTACGACGTGATCACAGGAAAACATGAAGCGAACGAGAGGACGTTGTGCGGGATCGTCGAGGTTTCGCCGCGGGGCGTCCCCGAATGGGATTGGGGGCCGTTTTTTCCGGGGGGAACCGTGCAATCGAAGGTCGTCGACGGAAAAATGGCGGAACACATGAAGATATGGGCCGCGTTTGGTCACGCGAGCGGACCCGATTTCCACGTGTGTGAGTTTCTTAAGGAACATCCCGAATACGAATGGATGCGCGATCTGCTCGGCGACCTGAAAAAAGGCCCGTGGACGAAGTTCGAAGCAAGCAACTATTCCAAGTGAATCGATCTAAAAATGTACTATTCCGAGAAAATCCAGGTCTCGACGCGCGGTCGGGGAACGTATGAGATCACCGATCAGGTCGATCGCGCGGTTCGGAGTTCGGCGGTCGCGCGGGGTATGTGCACGGTTTTTATTAAACATACGAGCGCGTCTTTGATTATTTGTGAGAACGCCGCGGCGGACGTGAGGCGCGATCTCGACGCGTTTTTGGCGCGGCTCGTTCCCGACGGCGACCCGCTTTTTCGCCATATCGACGAGGGGCTCGACGACATGCCTGCGCATATTCGTTCGATTCTCACGTGCTCGTCGATTTCGATTCCGGTCGAGGGGGGAAGGTGCGAACTCGGGACTTGGCAGGGGATCTTTCTGTATGAACATCGCGCAGCGCCGCATCGAAGAACAATCACGGTTTCACTGATAAGCTGATCAACGATCGACCTTGCGCCCGTTGTTTTTTACTTATGAGGTTTTAACTTATGATGATTGTACTGAATTCTTAATCGGGATTGCCGGCGGAACCGCGGGAGCGACGGGCTTGGTTCCATGGACGAGCGACTGGTCGATTCGCGTTCGATCGGATAGAGTTTAGCCCGATCGTCGCGCGGATCGGGCGTCTCGGCGGTTGCGGCGAGCGGCTTTGATCGCGCTCACGTTGCTTGTCGCGGATTCGCCGCGATCGCGAGCGGAATCGGATCGGCGGTCCCGCGATTATCGGGAAGATCGTTGAAGGATATCGAAAGGAACGTCGTCCGTGACTCCCAAAGAGGTTTTGGCGCAGATCAGGCAGCGCGAGGCGACGACGGTCGACCTTCGGTTTATGGATTTTCCCGGCGTTTGGCAGCATTTCTCGATTCCCGCCGACGCGCTGACCGAGGAGACTTTCGAGGAGGGGATCGGGTTCGACGGATCGAGCGTCGTCGGCTGGCGCGCGATCAACGAGGCCGATTTGCTCGTCGTCCCTCAGCCTGAAACGGCTCTGATCGATCCCTTCACGGCTCGGCCGACGCTGACGATGGTGTGCAACATCCTCGATCCGATCACGCATCAGGATTATTCCCGCGATCCGCGCAATATCGCTCGCAAAGCATATCATTACATGAAGAGCACGGGATTGGCGGACGAATGTTTATTCGCACCCGAGCTCGAGTTTTTCGTGTTCGACGACGCTCGGTTCGACCAGGCGGGGAATCACGCGTTTTATCATGTCGATTCGGTCGAAGGGGCGTGGAATCGGGGCCGCGACGAGAAGCCGAACCTCGCGTACAAGCCGGGATCGGGGCTCGGTTATTTTCCCTGTCCGCCGACCGACAGCCTGGCGGATCTTCGAACCGAGATGGCGCAGATCATGGCGGAGTGCGGGGTCGCGACGACGGCGCACTATCACGAGGTGGCGACGGGGGGACAATGCGAGATCGACCTGCCGCCGCGTCCGCTCGTCGAGAGCGCCGATCAAGTGATGCTTGCGAAATACATCATTCGCAACGTGGCGCGGCGGGGCGGTAAGACCGCCACGTTCATCCCCAAGCCGCTCTTCGGCGACAACGGTTCGGGTATGCACACGCATTTTTCTTTATTACGTGACGGCGCGTCGATCTTCGCGGGAGACGGCTACGCGGGGCTGAGCGAGACGGGGATGTACGCGATCGGCGGGCTGATCAAGCACGCCGCGGCGTTGTGCGCGCTCGCGAATCCGACGACGAACAGCTACAAACGACTTGTCGATGGATTCGAGGCGCCGATCAAGCTTTCTTACAGCAGGCGCAATCGAGCCGCGATCGTGCGGATCCCGATTTACAACCCCGGGACGATGACGCGCCGGATCGAATACCGCTGCCCCGACGCCGCGGCGAACCCGTACCTGCTCTATTCGGCGATGCTGATGGCGGCGCTCGACGGCGTGCAAACGAAAGCCGATCCCGGCGACCCTCTTGATAAAGATATCTACGATCTTCAACCCGAGGAGCTCGCCGAGGTTCCCGAAACTCCGCGTTCGCTCGAGGAATCGCTCGAGGCGCTCCGGAACGACCACGAATTCCTCTTACGGGGAGACGTCTTCACCGCCGACGTCGTCGACACGTGGATCTGGTATAAGCTCAACCACGAGGTCGAGCCGCTGCGGCGTCGCCCGCATCCGTATGAATTTACGCTTTATTTTGATGTCTAATGTTTATATTTTATTTTAACTGAGGCTTAGGCGTCGGGAGTTCGGGTTGTGGCGCGGCGGGTTCGGATTGAGCGTACGCTCCGCGATCGCGGTTCAATTCGCTTTGGAACCGACGTGAGGCGAGCCGCGATCGGCGCGGCGGGGATCGGTATCAGGAGGTGATCTCGACCGTCGTGTTCGCCGCGATTTCACGATCGACGCCGACCGCGACGGGTTCGTCGTCGGGTTCGGGTCCGGGCCGAAGCGCCATCACCAGCAAAAACACCGCGCCGGCGACGAGCATGTTGTCGGCGAAATTGAAGATCGCGCAATCGAACCCGATCGAATCGACATGAAAGTGAACAAAATCTCGAACATGTCCTAACATCACACGATCGTAACCGTTGCCGATCGCTCCGGCGGTGATGAGCGCGAACGCCGCGGTGAGCCTGCCGTCGACCGCGGCTTTGCGGACGAAGAGCCAGTAACAGATTGCGACCGCGGCGGCGAGCGAAAGGAGGGCGAAGACGAGGCTGCCGTGGGGGAGATTGCGTCCCAAACCCCAGAGCGCGCCTTTGTTGTAACTGGTGTGGAGTTCAAGGATATCGGCGACGATTGCGCGGGGCGGGGACGGCGGCGGGCCGATCGAATCGAAAACGGCGTGTTTGGTGGCGAGGTCGAACGCGGCGCCGCCGCCTGCGATCGACCAGAAGAGCACCGAATGCCGCAAGGGAACCTTGACCGCGGTCATGCTCGACTCTCCATTTTACGAGCGCAGCCGATGCAGAGCGGGGTGTACGGCAACGCCTCGAGGCGTGATTTGCCGATTGCTCCTTCGCATTCCTCGCATCGACCGAACGTCCCTTGCTCGATTCGAACGAGCGCCTGTTCGATCTCGACGAGCGTCTCCTGCTCGTTTTCTATCAAACTCAATGTGAATTCTTGATCAAAATTGTCGGTACCGACATCGGCGAGATGCATCGGTACGTTCGACAAATTACCCGATGCGTCGGGCTGATTGCGCTTCAAGGCTTCGTCGGTCATCTGGGCCAAATCGCCGCGAAATCGGGCGCGTAATTTGAGGAGAACCGAACGGAACGCGTCGATTTCCTCGTGTTTGAGCGAACTCGCCATGGAACGACCCACCTTCCGAAGCCTGAATGTGCGTGCGAATCGAGGGCGTCTCGGGCGCGGCGAGAAATCCTAGACCCGTCCATCCCGAACGTCAATGCCGGACCCGCGCCGCCGAATACAATCGTTGGCCAAGCGCGTTCGCCGCGCGGATAACGTCTCGCGCGCGATCCAAACCCGCGTCTTCCACGTTCTTTACGATTCCTCGTTGAAACAAAGTGGGAAGCCGTAGCAATCGAGAGTATGCTCTCGAACGTGAGCGTTCAAGTGCTTCCGTCGGATCGCGACCGATCGAGCGCGTTCGCCGACGACTCGCGACCCCGTTTTTCCCAATCCCGACCGCCGAATCGCGCCGTGTATTTAAAACATGTTTGCATTTACATTGACGACGTCGCGGCGGTCGACGGTTGACGAACCAAGCCGTCCCCTACTTATGATAGAGACTGGACTTTTCTCGCAGCATCACGACGCGCAATCGTCGTCGATTCGTTGAAGGGAGCGGATCGCTTTGAGTTTTCTGGTTCGGGCGCGAAGAGCCTGGCGCGGTTGGTCGGACAAGGGAAACCCTGTTCCGCAGTATTATCACGTCATGTGTCCCGAAGGTCATCATCTGCAAGGCGAGCGAACCGAAAGTTATCAGGCGCTTCGTTGTCCGTCGTGCGGCGAAGGGGTTTTCGTGCTGCCGCGCAGTCCGCTCCCCGATCCTCCCAAGCCATCGGCGAAGGGAAAACCCGCCCCGCGCGGCGACGACGAATCGGCCGAATTGGGCTACGAAGAGCCGCACGAGCTCGCCGATCATCCGACGCCCGCCGAACTCGCTCCCGCTCGGCGCGATCACCGCGGCGCAACCGTTTCCGACGTCGAGATCGATTATTCCGAGCCCGAGCCGCCGAGACCCGCACGCCGCGGCGTCGATTCACCGCCGCGGGGAACGCCCCGCGACACGCCGCAACCGCAGCCGCGCGACGACCCCAGGCGTCGACCAGGCGAGCGCGGCGACGAATCGGAGGAATCGCGTCCTTTCATCGAACTTCCCGCTCGCCCAAGCTTCCGCGAACGCATCCATAAACGGAAGAACACGCTCATTTTTCTCGGCACGGCGCTGATCGTGCTGGCGACGATCGCGCTCTCGCACTGGAAGCAAAGGCGGCAAATGCTGCCGAGCCTGGTCGAACGGGGCCGGACCGAGGGGATCGCGGCGCTCAATCAGGGACGTTTTGACGCCGCCAACGAGATTCTCTCGGTCGCCTCCCGCGCCGTCGACGAACTGGGAGGAGACGTACAAGGCGCCGACGACGTGCGTCAGGCGGCGCTCGAGGCGGCGATCCTCGCCGATCGCTCGCTTGAGACCCTCGAGACGATCCTCGATCGCTCGGCGCGGCTCGAACCCGCTGAACGTGATAAAACGTTTAAAACCTTATATCAAGGTAGATCGATCGTTGTCGACGATCACATCCGCGCCGCGGGGGCGGGCGCGCGCAGCGGCTACGACGTCGAATACCGCGTCGGCGTTCCCGGAAACCCGCGACCGCGCGTCGGTAAGATCGATTTCGAAGGCTTTCGTCTTTTCGAAATCCTCAAACCCAAGCCTGGCCAACGCGTCGTCTTCGGCGCACGTCTTAATAAATTGCGCTATGATGAATCTGAAGATATCTGGTATTTTGAACTCGTTCCCGCGAGCGGCGCGTTGATGTCGTGGAAGCCGCTCGAGGCGATCGACGGGACGCGGTGGGAAGATCCTCCGCCGACGAACGACCCGCGTCCCGCTTCGCTCTTCAACCCGCCGCATTCGCCTCCCCGATCGCTCATCTGGAAACAAATATTTCTTGCGCAAGAATCTAAACGAATCAAAATTCCTTTTTTTGAGTCGTCGCCGACGGCTCCCGCGGCCTGGTTGTCGATTTTTACGCTCGTCGAACCGACGAACGTCGTCGACGCCCGACTCTTCGCCAAGAATCCCGATCGTTGGCTTGGAAAAGAGATTGTGATCGACGACCGGGTGAAGTTTTTTCGACCTCATCCGGGACGAGGGCTCGACGAGTTGGTGATGCAAGCCGCGGAGGGGGTGCTTTTCGAGCTTCCTCCGCCGCTCCGTCCCGATCGCGCCGCGCGTTTGGAGGGCTCGGCGCGGGTCCGAGGCGTGGCGCGAAAGACGAATCAGGGTACGGTCGTATTCGCGGTGAAAGAACTCGAACTTCTTCCGCCCGATCGCGATCGGCTCGACGCCGCGATCGCGCGGCTCGACCCGCGTGATTACGCCGGCAAAGCCGCTTGGGGCCACTGGGCGAGCCGACGCGGCGAAGCCTACGACGATCGCACCCTGAGCGAACGGGGCGCCTCGCTCGAAGAGGACGCGATCTTGCTCGAAGCCGAGGAACACCTCGTCGTCGATCGGCCCGCGCTTTGGCTCGAACTGGCACGCCGGGCCCGCGAGCACGGACTGCCGCAATCGCTCTCGGCTTCGCTGGCGCACCGCGCGTTTCGCTCCAAAATCAACACATCAGCATCTGACGAATCCTTGGCGGCGATCGTTCAAGAAATCGAAGTCCTCTTTCCTCAGGCCGCGACGACTCGTTTTACCAAGCCCAAAGATTATCAGGACTGGCTCGGCCGGTATCAAGCCGACCCCGCGGGGTCGTATCGGCGCGCTCCCAAACCTGTTCAAGACATGCTTGATCGAACACTTTGGGCCGATGCGACCGAGGCTCGGTTCCGCGCCGCGGCGAAGCGCAACCCCCGGAGGGGGATCGAATTAGCGACGGAGGCTCGCGAGAAGCTCGCCGAGCGTCCGAAGGTCGCCGAGGAACTTCGCGACCTCGGCGTCGATGCGAGCACCAAGGCGGTATCCGAACTGAAAGCGTCGGAAATCCAGGCGCTCGCCGACGCGTTTCACAAAGAAGGCGGTAACTCCGCTCGTCTGCTCGACTTGTATCGCCACTGGCTCGACGATTTACGCGAGAAAAAGCTGGGGAAAAACGATGTCGAGGGACGCATCACGCTCGCCGAGCAGTACATCAAGCTGCTCAATGACCGCGGCTCGGCGGCGTCGCTGCTCGCCGCGGCCGAGGCGATCGACGCCGAAGCTCCCAAGCTCGTCGACGCGTATCGCCGGCTCGGCTTTCAAAAAGTGAACGGCAAGTGGACCGATCCCTCGAATCAACCCGATCAGATCGCGGCCCGCGCCGAACGCGACGTCGAAGCGAAAAGCTCGAAGAAAAAAGACCTGATCGACATGACGCGCGATGATGTCATTGCGCGCATGGGGGGGAATCCCGATGCGATCGTACGAGTCGCGACCCAAGGCGTCGTCTTGGAACAGTGGATTTACCGCCTGCGTCGTGGCACGCATTACATCAACCTGACGCGGGCCGCGGGGGATTCGCAGGCGCTCGTCGGCGCCCATTTCATCGTTCCTTGACGACTTGGGACAAACATGTCCTACGATGTTCGCAGCCGCGCGAAACGGCGAACCCGAAGCGTTGCGATGAGAAGAATCGAGTCGAGATTTCAAACCTGGACGGATCCATCCAGCAAGTCGCTGTACGGAGCGATTCGGCTTAAGCGACGCGTCTGGAGCGGTATCGACCGAGCAAATCGGCTTGAAAGTTGCGCATGACAACGAGCCTTGAAGCCGCTTTTTGTGTCCGGTCGTCACGAACTCGAAGGCGGCGAAAAAAAACGAGCGAATCTTTCAAACCATTCGTCCGTTGGTTCGTACAGATGACGGCTGAAAAAAAAAGTGGCCGGGTCTTGATCGTGGCGCATAATGTGCAATGGCTACCTCGAGGTGTCGTCACCAGGGGTGTAAAGCGTTCCCATTTGACGGAATGGAATGATTTCAAGACCGCCGACGACCACGAAGCCCAATTTTCCGAAGAGTGTTGAGGCTCGATGACCCGACCTTGACCTTGATCGACCCGCTCGCCGCGAACGACCGTCGCGACGGACACCTGGAGGTGCGATATGGCACGCAAAGACGCATTACTTCGACTTCACTCTCGGCTCGTCGCCCGCCGGGACGCGTTGCGCAAAGCATTGAGCGGCGATATGGACTCGTGGCGTGAATACACGATGTTGAGTGTGGGGGATAGTGTCGACGCCGCTGTCGATACCGCCAACGACGAAATCAGTTCACAACTCGCCGAGATTGAAAGCCGCGAGCTTGAACAGATCGAGCGGGCTCTGGAGCGGATCAAGCACGGCTATTACGGCCGATGCGAATATTGCGGCGGGAAGGTTTCGGAGGCTCGGCTCAATGCTCTGCCCTACACGAATTCTTGTATCGACTGCCAACGCGAGCACGAACGGCACGGCGAGGCGTTCGGTTCGGGGGCGATCGACCCGCGGTGGTCGAAGGTTTATGAAAAAGACGACGACGAGCGCGAAAGCGACGTGAACCTGAGCGACTTCGAGGTCGACGTCAGCGACTCGGGACGTTGACCGATCGCCGATTCCGATCGCTGGTCGGTCGGTCGTGAAAAAAACATCCACAATCTCTTTAGGCCGCCGACCCCCTCGGCGGCTTTTTTTGACGGATTCGCGAGGATTCGAGCGAATGCGCGAAGCCGACTGAGCCGAGTGATTTTGACTTGCGGAACCCGGGGGATGTATACTAAACCGTCCGTGATCCGTGCGAGCACGTTTCGTCCGAAGCGCCTCGGGGAGGAGTCGTTGGTTTGAT
>JAKBCQ010000039.1 GCA_021807585.1 Planctomycetota bacterium
CAGAATCGGACCCAGCATTTCTCCCGCCAGAAAAAAATGACGGATCGCGCCGCGACTGAACCGAACGCAAGCGAGGCACGGGCATCCCTCTTCGATCGGACCGCGATCGACCTTATAACACGCGTTTCGCAACTTGACGACGCCGCGGGCCGTGAGGCAATGCGCGTTGCGACCGTTGCGCGTGGGTAAAACGCAATCGAACAGATCGATTCCCTGGGCGACCGAATCGATCAGGTCTTCGGGGCGGCCGACTCCCATCAAATAGCGAACGCGATCGGCTGGAAGCGACGAGACGCCCAATCGCACCGCGGCGCGAACCTCGTCGCGATTCTCGCCGACGCTCACTCCCCCCACGGCGTAACCCTCAAAATCGAGCGCGACGAGCGATTGCGCACAACGATCGCGCAGCTCGGCATTGGAACCCCCCTGAGAGATCCCGAAAACGCCTTGAACGTCGCTTCCGCCGGCTTCTCGGCAACGTTTCGCCCAGTCGATCGTCCGATCGACGGCGCTTGCGATCGCGGCGTCGGACGCGGGCAGCGTGGGACAATGATCAAGACACATCGCGATATCCGAACCCAGTTTGCGCTGGATCGACATCGCGCGTTCGGGGGTAAGTTCCAAAAGCGAACCGTCGAGATGCGATCGAAACACCGCGGCGCGATCGTCGATTTTGACGCGATCGGCGAGGCTGACGACCTGAAAGCCTCCCGAATCGGTCAAGATCGGACCGTTCCACGACATCACCGCGTGAAGCCCGCCGAGCTCGGCGATCACGTCTTCGCCCGGCCGAAGCGCCAGATGATACGTGTTCGCGAGCAGCATTTGGGCGCCCGTCGCGGCGACGAGATCGGGAACGAGCCCCTTGACGGTCGCCTGCGTGCCGACCGGCATAAACGCGGGCGTTTCGACATCCCCGCTCGGCGTGTGCAAAACCCCCGCTCGAGCCGCTGAATCCGCGTCGCCGCCGATCAACTCCCACCAAACCGGCCGACTCAAGGCGTCACTCGTTTCTCAGCTTCAGATTGAAGACCGTCAGCTTCTCGCGCACCTCGTTGAGCGACGTGACGCCGAAGTTCTTACATTCAAGCAGTTGATCACCCGTATACGAAAGCAAATCTCCAAATGTTTGGATGCCCAGTTTCGTCATGCATTTACGCGCTCGGACCGAAAGGTTGAGGTCGCCGATCGGCTTGGCGAGCATCGCCTTCTCTTCCTGCGACAGTTCGTCGACGGGCTCGACGCGCATCTCGGCGGCTCGTTCGCCGGCCTCGAGCGCCATTCCCAGCCGCACCCCTTTCGAAGACATCATGTCTTTGATCTCGGAAAGCGACGTTTCGCCGAAGTTTTTGCTCGAAAGCAGCGCGAGCTCGGTCGTCCGTGTCAAATCGCCAAGCGTGCGAATGTTCATTTTTCGCAAGCAATTGCGGCTCCGGACCGAAAGCTCAAAATCGGTGACGGGGATCTCAAGCAATTGACGCAAACGATCAAAACCGCGTTCGGCCTCTTCGTCGTAGAACATATCGCGGCTGGCGCGGCAATCTTTAAAGAAAAGACGGGCGCGAGGATGATTGGGATCGTAAGCCAGAACGCGACGGTAATACGTCTCGGCCTCGCGGAACCGCATCTCGTCTTCGCACAGCACCCCCAGGTTGATCAGCGCCGCGAGCGGCACCGGGGGACGCTGAATGCACCGCTTGTAGTATTCGATCGCGGTCTCGTCGTTGCCGAAAAGATCATTCACATAAGCAAGTTCAAAGAGCGAGCCGGTGTGATCGCGGTCGATCGAAAGCGCCTTCTCGAATTCGCCCGCCGCGGCCGCGACTTCCCCCTCGGCGAGGAGCAGGCCGCCGCGTTGATGATGATATTCCGCCGACATCCCCTCGAGCGATTTAAGCTCTTTGAGGATCTTCCTCGCCTCTTGCTCGTCGCCCGTTCGCCGAATCGCCCCGGCGCGGTGCGCGGCGCTCTCTTTCGGCTCGTATCCCGCCTTGGCCGCGGCCTCGAACGCGTCCGCCGCCGATCGCCAACGCTGCAAATTCTCGTAGCCGATCCCGCGGAAAAAATGCGCCAGGCCGTTGTTCACCACGAGCGAGAGATGATCGAGCCCCGCCGAAAATCGCCCCAGCAAGATCTCGCCAATCCCAAGGCGCAACAGCGCGTTCGGAGACGGATTCCCCTTCTCGCGGTCGGCCAACGCGGACACCGCGTCGCGCAACGTTCGATAGCGCGACGGATCTCGTCCCAATACTTCGCGCATGTCCGCGATCGTCGCGGCGTCGAACGGTTCTCGATCCAACAGCGCGCGGACGTCGGTCGTCATCATCTCGGCCATCTGACTCCTCTCCTGGCGAATCGCGAAAGCTCGCCCACGAGCGGTCGCATTCGCGTACCTTGCAATCGCACCACTCGCCGACCGCTCGGGCAAAAGTTCCTATCTTATGGAATTTTTTCGCCGACGCAAGACGGTTCACCCCGACTCCGATCGAACGATCGTCCAATCGTCTCGCCCGCCACGATCAATTCCCTCGTCGACATCCGTCATGTACAAACCCGGTTCCCGTTTCGCCACGCTCCCCGTGCGATCGTCGCTTTCAGACGACATCATGAGGGATTTCATTCGAATCCTTCGTCCGATCGCGGCGCTCGCGACGTAATAACAGCGACGCCCGCGAACGACCGATTCGCTCGGCGTGTCGATCGGGCGAGAGATCGAACCGAAGCAAACGATTCTCGAACGTTTATCCGCTCGATGCGATCGATCCTCGCGCCAAGAGGGATCGATCGTGAAAAAACTGGCCGTTTATTTCATTCGGCGTGCGAACCGATCGAGCCCCGCAACCCGCGAAGTGAACCGGCTTCGATCAATAGACCGTAAGATCAGTATATAAATAAATTTAATGAACGTGGAGGGGGAGATGCGACCGAATCGAAAAGCGACCCGAGTCAATTTTGGGTGGATTCGCGGCGATTCGTTCCCCTTGATGGATTCGAGTTCGGCGTCGCGAGGCGGATTCCTTGGCGATTCGAGACTCGGGTCAACCGATCGCTTTGATCTGCGCGACCCCCGCGCCGAACCGCCGCGAGCCGCCGAATCCTCGGCGGACGACCGGCTCGAACCGGCTTGGCTCCGAACCCTTGATCACGTTCTCGTCGATTGGGATCCGATCGATTAAAATACGACCGATCTGTTCCAAGACGACCTTGCTCGCCGAGCCGCGATCGTCGGTCTGACGCTAGTCCACGGGAACAAACCGAGAGTCGATCATTGCCGGCCGATTCAGATCACATCCGAAGCCGATCGGCTCGGTTGAAGCCGAAGCCGGAAACCGCCGTCAAAATCTCGGCACGAATCGCGAGCGAGTCGATTTTTCCCCGGATCGACGCGCGCCGCGATTCGCTTTTGTATAGTATTTGTAATCATTTATATGTATACTGAACGAAACGGTAACTCGCAATCACGAACCTCGCTCGCAGGTTTAGTATACATTAGTATAAGACTCGTCGTTTGTATTAAGATCGGCTCGGCCGATTTCATTTTCGGCCGCCGATTTTCTCCAAGCCTTTCCGGATCGGTTCGATTACAATCTTCACCCAAGTTCGTCTGATTCGCCGGGCGCTCTCGGTCGATGATTCGGCGTGAAGCTAAACGCCGCTCGAATCGACCCTCGTCGATTCCTCACAGGATATACTCGACATGAAATCGCTTATTTATTCCAGGCGTTCGTTGTTGAAAACCTCGGTCGTTCTCGCGGGCGCCGCGCCTTTGTCGATCGGTTTGCGCAGGGCTCGATCGCACGATAAGACGAAGAAGCTTTTCGCATATGTGGGAACCTTCAGTTCACCGCTTCGAGACGTTTTGCCGACACAGGTCGATCTTCCTCCTGGGAACGGTCGCGGCGTCCACATTTTCGAGGTTGATCGCGGCGACGGAGCGATGAAGCCGATCGCGATCCACGAGACGGGAACGAGCCCAAGCGGGCTCGCGATCAATACCCTGGGAACTCGACTCTACTCGGCGAATGAAACCGATCGCGTCGGACGTAACAAGGAAGGTACGATCTCATCCTTCCAAATCGATCCGACCGACGGGAAATTGACGACGCTCGGCGCCGTCGGTTCTGGAGGAGCGGGTCCCACTTATATCAGCATTCATCCTTCGGGCAGGTTCCTTCTCGTCGCGAACTATTTCGGCGGCTCGATCGCGGTTTTACCGATCCTCGCCGATGGTCGTCTGGGCGCGGCGACCGATATCAAGAACGATCTCGGCGAAATCGGCCCCAAAAAGGCGACCAACGCGCCCCCGGGAAGCTTCGCGATCAGCGGACATGACCGTACACACGCGCATATGATTATGTCTGATCCTTCGGGTCGGTTTGTGCTCCACGCGGATCTCGGTTTGGATCGAATCTTCGTCTGGAATTTCGACGATCGGAAGGGGTTGTTGACCGCGGCGGACACCCCCTCGGTTTCGCTTCCCCCGGGAGACGGCCCGAGGCATTTCGCGTTTCATCCCGACGGACGTCGGTTGTATTCGCTTCAGGAGGAAGGATCAAACATTGTTATATTCGATTATGATTCATCCGCCGGGGGGTTGAAATCGCGGCAAACGATCTCGACGCTTCCCGCCGGTTTCGCGGGGAGCAGCTTCGGCTCCGAGATCCTCGTCTCGGCGGACGGCCGGTTCGTTTATGCGGGGAATCGGCTACACGATAGCATCGCGATCTTCGCGGTCGGCGGCGACGGAACGTTGCGATATCTCGGCGAGGAATGGACCCGGGGCGATTATCCTCGGAGCTTCGCTTTTGATCCGTCGGGAGCGTTCCTTTTCTGTTGCAATCAACGCGGCGACAACATCGCGGTCTTTCGCGTCGATCGCAAAACGGGCGGCCTCGATTTCACGGGTCGTTACACCCCCGTCGGCAATCCCTCGATGATCGTTTTTCTTGATCAAAAATAAATATTTATTACCACTTAAGAATGCGGCGCGATCGATCGGAAGCCGACCGGGTCGCGCCGCGCCGCGGGGCGCGCCTCGTTTGACGATCGCGTAAATTAACACAAATAAATTCTTGGATATCATTATGCAAATATTATAGAGATTGTTGGTTTGATTGGAATCTTGCTTTACGGCCTCGTTGTCGCTGTAATCGAAGGCGGGCGCGGGGCGTTTTTTTGCCCGGATCGCGTCGAGTCGGGTGAGGAACGAGGGGTCGATGCCGGCGAATTTACCTCCGCAGTATCATAAGGTTGATGAAGAGTATCGCGCCGCGACGACGCCCGAGGCGCGGCTTGAAAAGGCTCGCGAGATGTTCCGCCTGCTCCCCAAGCACAAGGGGACCGAGAAGCTGCAGGCCGATCTCAAAAAGCTGATCAGCCGGCTCCGCGACGACGTGGAAGGGGGTAAAGGCTCGTCCAAAAAGAAGGGGGTGAGCTATCGCATTCCTTCGGAGGGGGCGGGGCAGGTTGTGCTTGTGGGGGCGCCCAATACGGGAAAGAGTTCGATCCTCGCGGCGCTCACCAAAGCGACTCCGCGGATCGAAGCATATCCGTACACGACACGCGAGCCGCAGCCGGGGATGATGCATTGGCTTGACGTGCGCATTCAGCTTGTCGATCTGCCGCCGATCTCGGCCGATCTGATGGAACCGTTCGTCCCTTCGCTGATCGCCGCGGCGGATGCGGCTTTATTGGTGATCGATTGCGGCGACGATGCGACACTCGATCAAACCGAGGTCGTACTGGAGCGACTCTCGAAGAACTTTGTCGAGCTTGTCGCCGAGGTTCCCGAGGATAACGACGACGAACGCGTTCATTTTTTGCGGACCGCGATTGTCGCCAACAAGGTCGACGCGCCAGGCGGCGAAGATCGCCTTGAAATTGTGCGTGATTTCCTCGGCTCGCGGTTTCCGATCGTCGCGGCTTCGGCGGTCGGTCGGTCGGGTATGGACGATGTCGCCCGGTCCGCTTACGATCTATTACGTGTGCTTCGGGTTTACACCAAAACCCCGGGCAAACCCGCGGATCGGACGTCCCCGTTCACGCCGCCGATCGGGAGCACAGTGCTCGACCTGGCGGGAATGATCCACCGTGATTTTGAGAAAACGCTCAAATTCGCACGTGTTTGGGGAACGGGAGTTTTCGAGGGTCAATCGGTGAAGCGTGATCACGTGCTTTCCGACGGCGACCTCGTTGAGTTGCATCATTCCTGATCGACGACGGATGGAAGATCGCCGCGAAACGCGATCGAGCCGAATTGTGGGATACAATCAAGCGAATGATTGGATCGATCGGTAACGTTTCGCCGGGGAGTCTCGCATGCCCAAGGCTTTGATCGTCGAGGATCATCAGGATCAAGCCGACGTGGTCGCCGAACTTCTCCGACACAAGGGGTTCGAGCCGATGATCGCCGCGACCGGGACGCTCGGCCTCAAGCTCGCTTTCGAGCATCGCCCCGATCTGATTCTGCTCGATTTAATGCTCGCCGATATCGATGGATTTGAGGTGTGTCGAAAGCTCAGGTGTGAACCCGAAACGCTGACGATTCCGATCGTGATGGTGACGGCGCTCAACGGGAATGAATACCGCACCCAAGGGTTTCGCGTCGGCGCCAACGCGTATCTTACCAAACCTTACGGGGCTCAAGATTTATATCACGCGATCGCGAGCGCCATCTCGTGGCGCGATCGGCTCGACAAGCTGAGGCTCAAGGGGGAGATTCAGCTTGAGATGCACAGCGAATCGTCGTTTCTCGACGAGGTTAACGAGTTTTTGGCGAATCTTTCGGCCAAAACGCCGCTCGCTCCCGATCAAACGCATCAGCTTCGCCAGGCGCTTATGGAGCTCGGCCAGAACGCGATCGAATGGGGCAATCGCCACGAACGCGACGCTCTTGTCAATATCACTTATCGTATTTATGACGAATATATCGAGATCATTATCGCCGATCAGGGGCCCGGTTTCGATCCCGATTCGCTCGAACACGCGGCTTCTCCCGACGATCCGCTGGCGCACATCGAGGTCCGCGAAAAGCTCGGCCTCCGCGAGGGGGGCTTCGGCATGCTGATCGCCCGCGGAATGGTCGACGAGATGACCTACAACAACTCCGGCAACGAAGTGACTTTAATCAAACGCTTCCGCCGCGATTGATCGATTCGCGATCGCCGGCGACGAATATCGACCGATGTCAGATTGTAAGATTCCGATATAGGAACGCGCAGTCAGAAAAGAAAGCGTTTGCAGACTCATTATTTGGTTATAGTAATATATAGCATTGTTAATATAGTGCGGGCCGACTTGAACTCGCGTCGGGTGCGAAGCCCGCCGCGGATTCGATCTCATCGTGTTCGACGTTGCGCCAGGAATTCGAGTAGGAAGTTCGCGTGGGTGGGAAGCCCCGCGTCGTCCCACGCCGATTCAATCTCGTCTTTGATCCGCGCGTTGTGCGCCTGCAGCAGTTCGAGCGCCCGCTTCTCTTCGGGTTTATCGGCGGATATATGCAACTGGTCATGAGAGTCGACCGAAAGGAGCTTGCCGCGGCGCCACTCCCAGGGGGTGACGACGAGCTTCATGTGAGCGTAGTGCGAATTGCCCAGCCTCAGCGCGCAACTTTCGGGTCGATCGTCGCGTCTTGGCGTGCGTTCAAACGGCGATCGAGCGAGAATTTCGTCGAGCCGCGGCGAATCGAACCAGTTGAGCCTGCGTCTGATCGCCTCGGGAAGCTCAGACTCCGCGTACGCCAAGCGCAGGAAGATCGCGACCGCGAGCCGGAGGTCGCCGACCCCGATCGCCCCCGCCGAGCATTTTGGACGATCCTCCGACGATTCCATTACGAGCGCCCGACTTTCTTCAAGCTTGGGTCGTCACAAACGATTCCGCAATCGAGGCGGATCCCTTCGTTCCACACCCGCGACATCATACCCGAGTTCGCTCGGCTCCGTTATCTTGGACATTCGAAATCGGCAAGCCGCAACACGACACGACCCGCTCCAACGCGAGCAAAACGACGATCGCTTCGTCGGCTCGAACAACCGATCCGCGATCGGTGAATCAACGGATGCATAAAATGATAAATATAATGAACAAAAAAGTTTTGGGATGTTTGTTCGCCGTTTTGAGTTGTGCGACGGCGATCGCTTTTTCACGGACGGATCGCGAGCCCGCGACCGATCGGCCGCCGAACGTCGTCTTGATCCTCGCCGACGATCTCGGCTACGGTGATCTGGCGTGCTACGGCGCCAAAGACCTGAAAACCCCACAGATCGATTCGATCGTCGCCGCGGGGATGAGGTTCGATCGCTTCTACGCCAATTGTCCCGTCTGCTCGCCGACACGCGCCTCGATCCTCACGGGCCGATACCCCGATCTCGTCGGCGTCCCGGGTGTGATCCGGACCAATCCCTCCGACAACTGGGGCAAACTGACGCGCTCGGCCGTTCTCCTGCCCGCGGTTCTCAAAACAAAAGGTTATGAAAGCGCAATTATTGGCAAGTGGCATTTGGGATTGAGCGCGCCCGATACGCCGCTCGACCGCGGGTTCGACGTTTTTCGCGGTTTTCTCGGCGATATGATGGACGATTACTTCACGCATCGAAGGCATAATATCAATTATATGCGAGATGGAAATCGCCAAATCGACCCCGCGGGGCACGCCACCGATCTATTCACAAATTGGGCCGAAAGTTATGTGAAAGAGAGGCGCGCAAGCGATCGACCCTTCTTTTTGTATCTCGCTTACAACGCTCCCCACGTTCCGCTTCAGCCCGTCGAGGAGAGGCTCACGCGGGTGCTTGAGCGCGAGCCGGGGATCGACCCCAAACGCGCGCGGATCGTTGCGCAGATCGAACATCTCGACGAAGGAGTGGGAAAAGTCGTCGCGGCGCTTAAAGAAACGGGCGCTTACCAGAACACATTGGTAGTATTTACATCGGATAACGGCGGTCAGGAGAGCGCCGGGGGGAACGTCGGCGGGTTGAGGGGGTCGAAAGAGAACGTTTACGAGGGAGGCATTCGCGTCCCGTGCTCTTTCACGTGGCCCGCGAAGATCGCTCCCCGAGGTCGTTCCGCTCGGTCGGCGCTCTCGATGGATTTATTCCCAACCATTTGCGCGATTGCGGGCGCCGAGCCGCCGGCCGAGGTCGACGGCGAATCGCTCTTGCCGACGCTCTTGGGACAAAGCCCGGACGAATCAAAGCGCGATCTTTTTTGGACGCGACGCGAGGGAAACGATCGCTACATGGGCAAATCAATCTGGGCGATCCGCCGCGGCGAATGGAAGCTGCTGCAGAACACCCCGACCGCGCCGTTCGAGCTTTATAACCTCAAAGAAGACCCCCTCGAACGGAACAACCTCGCGTCCAAAGAACCCGCGGTGTATCGCGAACTCGCGAAGGCGCTGCGCGATCGCATCCGCCGCGGCGGCGCGGTTCCCTGGCAATGAGCGCGAGGATGCGACGAACAGAATCTTTTATATGTTCTTCTTGCGACGAGATCCGCGGTCAAAACCAAGCAGGGACTTCTCGGGCCGGTCGATCCGTCTCGTGCACTATTAATTAACATACTAAGAAGCATTTATCAAAGTTGTTAATTCGATCTCCGATCGGTTAGGCCGCGTTGATTGCGCATCTCGGCCTGAGCCTCGGCCGATAAGCTCGTCCCTTCCAGCTCGGTCTGGTCGGCAAGATCCGCGGCCAATTTGGCAAGGCGTTCGCCGTGCAACAGTTTTGCGACCGCGAAGGCTTGCCGTCGCACGTCGAGGTCGATGTAAACGTCGCCCGCGACCGTTGCGACCGACGTGGCGATCGCGTCGCGGGTTTTCTCGGGTAGCTCGATCT
>JAKBCQ010000040.1 GCA_021807585.1 Planctomycetota bacterium
TGGCGAGATCCAGATTCCCGAGCTTCAACCGGGCAGTTCGATCATGCCTGGCAAGGTGAATCCGGTGATTCCCGAGGCTGTGATGATGGTTGCGGCGCAGGTTGTCGGCGCCGACGCGACGATCGCGTGGTCGAACGCGCTTGGGTCGAATTTTCAATTGAACGTGATGATGCCCGTGATCGCGTATAATCTTCTTCAGTCGATCGATTTGCTCGCGGCGGCCGCGGGGCATTTGAATTCCAAATGCCTGGACGCTCGAGAGTTTTTCGCTTCGAAGGAGATTAAACCCCCGGGGGTCGATCACTTGCTCGCCGATTCTCGCGCCGCGGATTCGATTGAACGGAGCCTGGCGATGTGCACGGCGCTCGCTCCACGGATCGGCTACGACAACGCCGCGGCGATCGCCAAGGCGGCGTTCAAGGGGCGGATCGCGGGGAAAACGCTTGTTCGCGAGGTCGCGCTCGAACTCGTCGGCAAAACCCCGGAGGCCGTCGCGGCGCTCCTTTATCCCGACGATTCAGACGCCAAATCGCGGTCCCAAGCGGTCGAGATCCTCGTATCCAAAGGGGGATATCCCGCGGCGGCCGAGATCGACCGATTGCTCGACCCGATGGGCCAGACGATTCGAGGAGTAGGCGTCGGCGGATCGGGGGGCGGTTGAGCCGACCGAGCGAGATGCGATTCGATGATGTAATCATAAGCAATACATGGTTCCAAAGAGGTCGGGATATGATCGTTTTTTGATTATCATTGGATCGATCGAGGCTGGTCGGCGCGTTCGGGGGATTGATTTGGGGAGGGCGTTCGAGTTGATCGTAGGGGGCGATCGGATTTGCTGCGCGGCGGGGTGACGGTTCGGGTTTCGATAGCTCATGACGTACGTTCGGATCGGTTTGCGTTGAAAGAGAGAGGGGGGGGGTATGAGTATCGAGCACGATTTCGACCTCGATCCTCCCGCGCCGGTCGAGCCGGTCGCGGCCGAGGCGCTCCCCGCGCCGATCATTGTGATCCAGTATCGTTACCCAAAAATCTCGCGTTTTTTGCTTCCGGTTTTGTTGGTTGCGGGAGGAATGGGTCTGTTGACGGTACGTGATCGGTTACGGACGCGGCTGGCGCCGGTTTTGGCGGCGTTTTCACCCGCTCCCGCGGCGTCCTCGGGGCGGAAGATTTATGTGTCGCCGAGCGAGGTCAAAGCGGCCGATCCCGTTGTTCTTTGGAAAGATCGAGAGGAAATCGAAGCCGATAAGGAGAGCGAATCGAGCACCCGCGAGCAAGCGAATGGATCGGTCTCGGCCGAGACTTCCAGATCGGTCGTGGATTCGATTGTCGCCGGCGACGATCTGATCGAGATGATCGCGAAAGGCGTCCCGAAACCGATCGACAAAGCTGCGGACGTTGATTTGGCGGCACAGGTCTTGAACAAGCCTTCGGACGGCTCCAAATCGAATGACAACGCTTTGAAGCACGATGAAGCCGCGGCGGGGGAGGCGATTGGAGCGAATCCTCAACCGAGCGAATTGGTCGCCGCGGGCTCGGTTCAAGGCGAGGCTCGGCGGATTTTCGTTCCGTCTCCCGCGGGGTCGGCTGAAGGGGTTTTGGTGATTCTAAGCGATCGTGGGCCCGAGTTGGTTCGGCGCGACGCGTTCAGCACGGCGGGTTCGCGGCCGAAAGCTTTGGAGCGTAACGAGGAAGCGGGGGGAGGACGATCACCGTCCCTTCTGACGGCCGACAAGCCCGCCAAGCGAGCGGCGGCTGATCCGAATTCGGCGGCGGTTGTGGCGCGGCCGAAGCCGTTCTCGAAGCCGGTGGAGAGGCGAGTCGCACCGGAAGCCGTCAAACCCGAACCGGGGTCGAACGGGCTGATGGCGAGCGCCGAGGATCAGCCGCGCGAGGCGACGGGCGATAAAAGCGCGATTCTTGATGAGATTCGCCGCGACAGCGCGCGGAAGGAGGCCGAGCGGGTCAAGTTGCTCGACCGGAAGCAGAACGGGCCGACGCATCAGGAACGGCTCGCCGATCGTCGTGCGCGCATGGAACGTCTGGAGCAGGCGGCGATTGAGGCCGATAAGGAACGCGTTCACTTTCTTGACGAATTGAAGAGCGTGATCGACCGATTCGGCGTTCGATCGGCGCCCGCGATCCGCAAGCTTGAAGACAAATACGGCCGGCACACGCAGCCCGAGATGTCGAATGAAGCGAAAGAGGTGATCGGGCCGAACGTGCCGATCTCATCGGCTTCACACACGATTCATCGTTTGCGGGTGATCGGGCTTCCCGAAACGTTGATACTCGATCATCTGAACGATCGACAAATGACGTTGATCAACGCGCGGAACGGTCCGATGAACGCCGACGACGCGTTGGTGCGCGCCGCCAAGATTCTGCTGAGAAACCCGATCGTACGGTCGTCGTCGCGTCCGGCGGCGAGCGACGCTCGCCGAACCCCTTCGACTGCGCGAAACGCGGGATGAATCGGACCTCCCCGAACGCTCCTATCAAGAAATTACGAGATATACATGAAAAAGCATCAATATATAGTTGTAGGCATTTTGATTGGTTGCGCGGTCGTATCGCGTCGATCGGTTCGAGGCGACGACGGCGAGAGGGCTTTGAGGGGGGGCGCGGCGGTCGCGGCCAAGAAGGCTTCGACCGACGAGGGGCTGGGTTTGCTTCGCAAGGGGGACGAGCAGGCCGATCGCGGCGATACGACGTCGGCGGTCGTCAGTTACAAGGAGGGTTTCGAGCGGATCTTACCCGTGATGCGCGGGCTGCCGTTTCGTCACGAGGTGAAGCGCGACGTCACCTTGCGAGAAAAGCTTGCGGAGATGTTGATTAAAGAGATCGACGCCGACACCCCGCCCGAGGAGTTTCGCGCCGACGAGCTGGGGATGAAGGCGCTGGGGCTTTTGCCCGCGGATTACAAGTTAAAGGATTCGCTCGTCAAGCTTTATACCGAGCAGATCGCGGCGTTTTACGATCCCAAAACGAAAACGATGCACCTGATTCAAGAACCGGGAGCGAAGGCGTTTGAGAAGACCGCGAAGCCATCTTTTTTTGATATGTTGATGGGAAAATCCAGCAAATTCAACAAAGATGAAAATAAGACGGTAATTGCACACGAATTGACGCACGCGTTGGCGGATCAGCATTTCGATCTCGATCTTCTGCAAAAGGGTTCGCGCGACGACGACGACGCGAGCACGGCGCTTTCGGCTTTGATCGAGGGGGAGGCGACGTTGACGATGATGGGAGCGCAGACTTCGGATTGGACGGGGGAGCGGATCGTCAATCTTCCTCATGACAGGCTGCGTCGGACGTTCGAGTTGATGGGTCCGATGATGATCGGGGTGGGGGGAGGAAGCCTGGCGAGCGCGCCGCCGATTCTCTCCGAGGGGCTGCTTTTTCCGTACCTCCGCGGAGTCGTCTTTTGCGCCAAGTTGGCGAACGACGGCGGCTGGGCCGCGATTGATCGCGCCTACAAACGTCCGCCGCTTTCGACCGAACAAGTGATCCATCCTGAAAAATATGAGCAAAATGTTGATGTTCCGATGGCGGTGGATCTTGGGGATATCCCCTCCGGGGGGGATTGGAAGGAGTTGGGCAGGAACGTCGTCGGCGAGATGCAGCTCGCGGTGATGCTGCGGAAGCATAACGGCAAGAGCGCCGCGGCGGGCTGGGACGGCGATTCGTACGCGGTGTTCGAGGCGCCCGACGGTCGTCTTGGGCTCGTTTGGCTGAGCGTTTGGGACACGGCTTCCGACGCGATCGAATTCCACCGTGAATACGCGCGATTCCAGACGAGCAAGCTCTCCAAGGGGGCGGTCGATCCCGACGCGTATCCCGATGCGATTCGGCGACCCGACCGGGGCGCCGTTGAGATTCTTGAACGCCGCGGCTCGCTCGTCTGCGTCGTCGAAGGCTTCGCCGCCGAATCGGCCGATCGGATCGTCGAAGCCGCGTTCAAGGCCAAAATCGTCGAGAAAACTCCGGAAACGCTACAAGCCAAAAAGAAAAAGGAGAAGTGAAAATCATCTTACATGATTGATTTAAGGCTTCGATTTTTTCGCGAGAATCTTTTCGTAAATCTGTTCAAGTATCTCGATCGATCGCGTCGGGTCGCAGGTGGATTCGACGAGGCTTCGCGCCCGATTGCGACGATCGATCCGCGTCGATTGAGCGGCGGAGAGGATCTCGATCGTCCGATCGATCAGGCCTTGATCGTCGTCGGCGATTCCCGCGTGAACGCGGTCGATCGCGTCGATGCCTTCAACCCCCTCGGATGTGGTCACGACGTCGACTCCCAGCGCCATCGCCTCGAGCACCTTGACCTTCATCCCGCTCCCGCGACCAGGAGCGTACAAAAGGACGTCGAGCTTGCTCCAATACGGTATGATGTCGGCGACGTCTTCGACGAGTTCGACGTCGACGCCGTTTGTAAGCTCGCCGAGCGCCCTCTTCGCTTTTCGTCCGACGATCATCAAACGCGCGTCGGGCCTTCGCTTTTGGATCTCGGGCCAAAGCCGCTCGATCAATCGTTTGGCCGCGGTATACGACGGACCCCAGCCGAACGATCCGATCAATCCCACGACGGGAGGCTCGCCGCGCGGCTTCTCGGGCTCAAACCGATAAAGCGACGAATCGAAACCGAGCGGAACGGTTGTAACTTGTGCATTTTTGTTGATTTCACGTGTTCTTTGGCTTAGCCGATCGGTGAGCGTGGTGATCACGTGATATCGTCTTAGCAAAGCCCGCTCGCCGCGAAACGTCGTCGCGCGGCGCAATCGTCCCTCGAACGTCGTCGGCCTCTCGTCGGCGATATCGATGTCGTACAAATAATGAATGTTGAGAACCGAGCGATCGACGTGCGCGAGCCCCGTCCATCCGCTCCACAATTGCTCGAGATGAAGCGCCGCGTCGCCCGACCTCATCAGCTCGTCGATCTCCCTAATGAACCCTCTACTATAAATATAAGAATATGGATAAATCAATGATTCCAATTTCCTGAATTTACCGCTTCGTACGGGGGGACGATGATAGCGAACGTCGAACCGATCGGAGGGAAAGAGTTCGCGCGAGCGGTCGGCGTCGGCGGGTTCCGCGACGACGAGCGCCGTCACCTTGTGGCCGCGGTCGACGAGCCCGCGCAACAGCGCGTAAAACCACCGCGCCGCGGCGTTTCCAAACGGCAAAGGCGCGTCGGGAAGAACCAGAACGACGCGAGCCGGCTTCATGAGCGCCCCTCTTCACCCCGCGACGATCGATCGAACGCCGCCGCCAGATCCGCCGCGTAAACGCCGGGATCGGCCTCAAATTCGAGCGTGTGATGCGCGTCGGGATATTCAATCAAAGTTTTGTCTGTACTTGCAATTGTATTGTAATATTTTATGATTTTAGAATTATTAATAATTCGATCTTTACCCGCGAGCATCAGTAAAACGGGCTGACGAATCCGCCGCGGCGCGCGACGCACCGCGTGATCGATCCGAGCGCTCGCGATCAAGAGCGAAGCCGTCGCCTCGCGCAGGCTCAACGGATCCTCCGCGATGAACGCTCGCCCGCTTTCGCTCGCGGTGAAAAGCGCGGGATCGGCCAGCGGGATCGGAAACGTCTTCCGCGGTCGGAACAGCCCCGCCGCGGCGATTGCGAGCTTCTCCTTCCCCGAAACTCCCACGCGAGGCGTCAATCCAGGACATATTAAAGCGAGATAATTCACAAGATCGGGCCTTTCCGCCGCGAGCAATGTTGCAATCTTCCCCCCCCAACTGATCCCCGCGACCGCGATCCAAACGGGTCGATTCAGATTCGCCGATTGAGTACGAATCGATTCCAACAGCTCGATTTGATCGAGCAACAACCGCCGCGCCGAATCGGCGTGGCCTCGATCGAGCGAATTCCCCCCCGAGCCGCGACGGTCCGGAAAAACCGCGTCGTAACCCCCCTCGGCGAGCCGACGCCCCAAACCGCGATACCAGCCCGCGTGGCTCTGCACGCCGTGCAATACGACGACGACGCCGCGCTGAACGCCGATCGCGGGCCAAGTCGTCGTGAAAATCGGATAACCGTCCGATGCGCGTTCGATCGCCGTCTTCGGCTCAATCGGGGAACTCGGCTCAATCATAGAACGCCTCCCGTCGCGTCACCGTCAAACTTTCGAGCGCGTCGCGATCGACCTCGACCCCCAACCCCGCGCCTTCCAACGGCTTCGCCCAACCGCCGAATCGGAACGTGATATCGGGCTTGGTGATGTTTTGTAAAAGAATATGTTTGTCATAAGAACCTTCGACATATCGGAACGCTCCCACGCGACTAGCGACGTGTCGTCCCGCCGCCGAGAGGATTCCCGTCTCTCCCGGATGACAACCGAGCTGCAGGCCGATCCCGCGGCGCCGCGCGAGCGCGACAATTTTCAGCGTGGGGAAGATCCCGCCGCATTTCGACAAACGTACGTTGAAAAGATCGGCGAGCCCCAGCCGCGCCGCTTTTTCGGCGTCGGGATAACCGCACAACGATTCATCAAGCATCACCGGAACGCCGAGCTTCGGCCTCAACTCGGAAAGCCTCTCGACCTCGCCGTGAGCCAAGGGTTGTTCGAGTGCCGACGGCGCGTACCGCAGCAAAGGCTCGACCCGCTCGACGACTTCGTCCGCGGTCCACGATTCGTTGGCGTCAATTCGAATGTCGATCCGGCTTCCCAGTATGATCCGAAATTTTCTCAACCGAACGGGATCGTCCTGTCCCGTCACTCCAACTTTAACTTTCACCTGCGCAAAGTTATAAAGCCACATTTTGATCGCCGAGATCGTTTCTTTCCGCCTGGTTTCGGCGGTGATCGCTCCGCTGTAGCGGACGCTCCGCGGGGACCTTGCGAGATCGCCGCCGAGCCGGTTCGCGAACAGCTCGACAGCCGTCCCCACGCTCTCGCCGAACGACCGCGCGTAAGCGTCGAGCGCCGCGATCTCCAGCGCGCAGCGAGCGGGATTGCCCGTCATCCCCCGCGGATCCGCGAGTGTGACCGGAAATTCGATCGCGCCGATTCGCTCGACCGCATCCGCGAACGTTCGCGGATCGCCCAGATGCGCCGCCAAATCAAACGATTCCAAAATGTTCATCGACGATTCGATCGTATCCCCCGTCACGTACGTTCGCGGAACCCCCTCGCCGTAACCCCTGGAACCGTCGGAAAGCGTCACCGCGACGATCAGGTCGTCGCTGATCGAACGTTCGTGCGACGCATGCTTGATCTTCGATTTCAAAGGCGTCGCCGCGTGAAAGAGTTCAATCTTAACTGGTTTCATGATATGATATTATATATTATAAATGATGTCTAATTTGTGATGTTATGGTTAAAGTTGAAGGAGCCCGCAGCCGACGATTACGAGGAACGCCGCGGCGATCGCCGCCGCTCCCGTGCGGAACCTCTGCGAGTTCGGCGCTCGATCGCCGAGCCGGGCGACCCCCGCCGCGACCCCGA
Organism: Planctomycetota bacterium; assembly: GCA_021807585.1. Taxonomy (GTDB): domain Bacteria; phylum Planctomycetota; class Planctomycetia; order Isosphaerales; family Isosphaeraceae; genus JAKBCQ01. Next base: position 7,472 of record JAKBCQ010000040.1, read on the forward strand.
GCAAAACCGCCGCCATCCCCGCGCTGAACGCCGCGACGAGAGCCAAGCCGAGCCGCAACCGACCGATCGCGTCGGCGACGAGCACGAGCACGACCGCCTCCCAGCACGGAACGAGCCCCGCCGAGATTCCAAGAGCGATGAGATTCGTCAACCCTCCCCGGACGTTCGCCGACGGCTCGTCGTGGCCGATTTCGTAACCCCCCAAGATTCGACCGAGACGCCACGCGCCCAAGATCGCGATCACGAAGCCCGCGATCCGCGCCAGCGCGATATGGATCGAACCGTAAGCCGTCGTGTGCGTTAAAGCAAGCCCAAGAGCGACGAGCAAGACCGACGCGAAGTGCGTCAGCGTTGTCACGATCGCGAGCGCAGCGGCGCTCGACCTTTTCCCCGACCCCGAGAGAGACGCCGCGGCGATGATCGTTTTTCCGTGCCCCGGCTGGATCGAATGAACCGCGCCGAGCGCAAACGCGGTCGCCAATAAAACGCCCCAAGACATCCCCGTCCGTCGATCCAAAAGCCGCGTCAGGCTCGCCGACGGCGCCGATCGTAATCCGTCGCCACGGCGTGACTGGGAAGAAATCGATCCCAAAATCGATCGACCGTTCGCAGTCGTGGAGCCTGTTACCTGCGAATCCGCGGCGGCGACCGCCGAAGGCGACGATCCGCTCGCATCAAAATCGACCTCAACCCGCTTGGTACGGAGTTCTTCCTGGTCGGACAACTTCCAAACGGGTTGGATCGCGATCTCATCGACATTTTGCGGGAGATCGTCGCCGCGCAGCTTCACCCCCTCGGCCGGTTTGATCGCCAACCTGCTCGTCCCCTCCGACGAACTAAAATTGGTATCATGAACAGATAATTGTCCATGATTCGATTTAAGCTCGGCGCGGAAGTGAAAGACATACCTCGGATGTTCCTCGACCGCGAGGTCGAAGCCGTTGAATTCGAGCGGCGCCGGGTCGCGATCGACCGTGACGAGAATTCCCTTCGCGTTGAGCGGGCCCGTTTCCAAGCCGTAGCGGTTGAACCACGCCTCGCGATCGCCCCCTTCGATTTTACCAATCAATGATTTTAGTTCTTGAGTGAGCGTTAATTCAGCGAGCGAAACTTCATAATCAATTGTAATCGTTTTTGATCCGACATAAACCTGGATCGATCGATCGACGCGCGCGTTGGGAATATCGTGAGCGTGCGCCGCGGTCGCGACGACGAGAATCACGCATGCGACGAGGAGCGAACCGGGGAAGCGATTAATAAAATTTTTCGAGCGCACGGGTGACGACGTAGATGACGACGTGGCGGCTGACCGGTTTGGCGAGAACGCAGAACGCATGGGCCGAGAGCGCCTTCCGGAGGAGGTTTTCGTCGTGTTCCGCCGAGATCAAAATCGTGGGCAACAGCCCTTTGATTCGGCGAACGACCTCCATCGTTTCAAGTCCGGACATTTTTGGCAAATGCATGTCCATCAAGGCGAGATGAACGTCTTGATGCTGGACGATATCGACCGCCTCCTCACCGCTTTCGGCGAGGAGGGTGTGAAACCCCTCGGGCTCAAAGATCTCGCGCAACGTTTCCCGGGCGAGCGGGTCGTCGTCGGTGATCAACAAAGAAAAAGGGCGGTCGAGCGTCACCACAAACCAATCTCGTGATTCCACAAAAAGTTTAACCAACCGGAGATTATATGCAAATGACGCGCCGTGAACGAGGCGAAGTCGATTACAACGAAATGCCGGTTGTAACTGGTTAGTATTTCATCAGTTACAACGGGCGAGGCGGCGTCGGTAAGGGCTTTGATCGCGTTCGCGGGTTGTCGGATTTGCCAATTTGGCAGATGGATCGTGTCGAATTGGCGGCGAGCGACGGTTAGATCGCGACGTGATCGAATCGCGAGTCGGCGGCGCGACGCGTCCCGATTGGGTCGATCGATCCGATCCGTCGCCGAACGGGTCGAACCGCGCGGTTCGGAAAAAACAACATGTTTTATAACAATTATTCATTTATGAAGGACGGGGGCGATCACCGTCGTTGATTCGAGGAACGAGTTTGGGGCGATCGTTGAGATTCGCTCCCGTCGCGAGCCGAGCGACGACGTTATCGGCGGGATCGACGGGGTTGAGCCAAGCGATTCCTTGAAGAACTTTGACGTCTTGATATGTAGAGTGTCAATCGAAACGGCACGATCCTGGCCAAAGCTAAGAGGCTATCCGGAAAGAGAGCCGCATATTCGACGCGATTTGAGGGCGAACCCGAAAACGGGAGGGCGAACCTCCTGGTGAGCCGCATTATTATGTTTGCGATTATTGACCGATAAATCGGCCTGGTCGCCCGAGTTTACGAGAAGAGGCTCACCGG
>JAKBCQ010000041.1 GCA_021807585.1 Planctomycetota bacterium
GGTTGAAGCCCCCTCCCGAAATCGGCGCGAGGCCGAGGGATTCGGGAGGGTTTTGACGGCGATCGTCTCAACGTTCTTTGAGCTTGCTCAGCAGGCGAAGGATTTCGAGATAAAGCCAGACGAGTGTCACCATCAAGCCGAACGCGGTGTACCACTCCATATATTTGGGAGCGCCGCTCCGCGCGCCTCGGCTGATGAACTCGAAATCGAGCAGCAAATTGAACGCCGCGATGCCGACGACCACAAGGCTGAAGCCGATCCCGAGCTTCGTCGGTTGATTAATAAACGAAACGGGATGTCCAAATACGCTCATCAGCATCGAAACGATGTAAACGAGAGCGACGGCGCCCGTCGCGGCGACGATCCCGGTGATGAGTCGATCGGTCACTTTCACAAGCCCGGTGAGGTAAAGGATCAGCATCGTGAACATCGTCGCCATCGTCAGCGAGATCGCCTGCGCGGCGATCCCTGGATAGCGTTGTTCGAAGATGTTCGAGATCGCGCCGAGAAAAACCCCCTCGGCCGCGGCGTAAAGCGGCGCCGTGTACATCGAGATCTTCGGCATGAAGATTGTGATCATCGATAAAGCGAAGCCGCCGATCAACGCGCCCATCAACAACCCGCCCGAAAGTTGACGCTGATCGACCTGCGTCCACGTCCAGGCCGCGGTTGTCAGGAGGATCGCGAACAGGACGAACGTTTTGCCGATCGTCCCCTGAACGGTCATCGTCGTCGATCGCCCCGCGAGCAGGGTGTCGTCGGCGTAACCTGCGCGAGCGTAAGGGTTTCCCGCGAAAGCGGGATTGGTCGATTGCATGGGAAAACGAACTCCTCGAAAAAAAACGTGCGATCACGGGGATCGATCACGCGAAAAAAACGTCGCCGATCGACCCGCGCGAATCCCTTGTGTTATTGTCGGTCACAAAGCCCCCCTTGGCAAGGCGAAAGCCGGGAGAGCACGAAACCACAACCTTTCATATGGAATCCGACGGATGGCGAATCATTACGATCGTTTCAATTATATTGAAATAAAATTGTATTCAAAACAATCGAGTCGTAAGGAAAATGATAATTAGATCCAATGGAATATGATTGTCGGTTTCGCTTAAATATTCTCAAGTTAATATCCAACAGGGGTTCAATCGCGTTGATCCGCGGCTTTGTGCGCCGGCAACAGGTGACCGAGCTTATCGCGTTTGGCGTTTAAATAGCGCTTCCTTTCAACACGTTCGGGGGCGAGGATCGGAACCTGGTCGACGACCTCGAGCTCGAATCCGTGATACACGAACGCGTCGGTCTTTTTGGGGTTGTTGGTGAGCAAGCGAACTTGCTTCAGCCCCAGATCGAGCAGTATTTGCAGGCCGACTCCGTAATCGCGCTGATCGGCCCGGAATCCGAGCGCCAGATTCGCCTCAACCGTATCGAGCCCTTGATCTTGCAGCTCGTAAGCCTTGAGCTTTTGAATCAGCCCGATGCCGCGTCCCTCTTGCGGCAAATAGACGACGGCGCCCACTCCCTCGGCGGCGATCATCTCGAGCGCCATGTGCAGTTGATCGCCGCAATCGCAGCGGAGCGAATCGAGCAGATCGCCCGTGAAGCACGAAGAATGCATCCTGACGAGAGGCGCCGCGACCGAGCTCAAATCCCCCATCACCACCGCGACGGGCTCATTTCCGGGCTCGTACCGCACGCTGTAGCCGAGGATCTTGGCCGGGCCGTAGCGTGTCGGTAAATCAGCCTCAGCCTCGCGGATTACGAGCTTCTCGCGCCGTTTACGAAAGCGGATCAGCGACTCGATCGAGACGATCGGCAACGAAAATTCGCGGGCGATCGCGTGCAGCCGATCGCGTCCCGCGACCCCTGTCCCGTCGAGGATCTCGCAAAGAACTCCGGCGGGATTGAGACCCGCCAGACGTACGAGGTCGACCGTCGCCTCGGTATGCCCTGCGCGACGCAGCACGCCTCCCTCCTTGGCGACGAGCGGAAATAAATGGCCGGGGCGAACGAGATCGTCGGGGCGTGTCGCAGGATCGATGATCGCTCGGACGGTCCTGGCGCGTTCCGCGGCGCTGATTCCCGTTTTACAGCTTAAGTGATCGACGGGAATCGTATAGGGGGTGTGGAACGGCGAGGTGTTATCGAGCACCATCATCGGAAGTCGAAGCCGAGCCGCGAGATCGGGCATGATCGGCATGCAAACCTGGCCGCGGCCGTGTTCGATCAAAAAAGCGATCGTTTCGGGAGTCACTTTTTCGGCCGCGGCGACAAAATCCCCCTCGTTTTCGCGATCCTCGTCGTCGACGACGATCACGATTCGGCCCTCGGCCAAAGCTTCCAAAGCGTCTTCAATCCGCGATAGTGTCCAATTCATCCGACGAAGTCCTCGGGCCGGCCGGTTGAAGAACGTTCGCCGATCATTCGGCGGTCGTCTTCTCAATCCTCTTTATGATACACCTTTCGTCCATCCAAGACGCCTGGAACGCGTTCGGACGAGCGAAAAAATGAAAAATATCCAAAATATAAAATTATATAATATGATTAAATATCTGTACAAAAATGGAGCGAACCGACGAGTGTTGCTCGTCGGCTCGGAGGACGTTCGAGTTCGATCGCGGGATTCATCTCTCCGTGAGTTTGATCGAGATCGATTAGCGCGGGTGACGACGACCGCCGACGACTGTGCGATGATGATGAGGTTCCGCATTGACCGCGGTTTGATGAGCGCCGGGGTGGTGCGGCGGCGCGGGCGAGATGTGATGATGATCGCCGTGACCGCCGAGATCAACCGTATGCGCGGTGGCGGAATGCTGAGCGTGATGATCGATCAATGATTTTGTTGAATGATCAATTGTTGTAATAATGTGGCGTGTTTGGGTTTCGACGGTATGCGCGCCCGCGTCGATGGCCGAAGCAATGTGCCCGAGGAGGGGCGATCCGTTGAGCAAATTGCGGCTTTCGATCGCTTCGACCGCGAGTGAGAATTTCCGACCTTTTTTTCGAGTTGTGGAACGATCCGAAATCACGGCGATCACCTCGTTTGATTAAGACTCTAACTTCGGGGTAACGACGAATCTTGAGAGCGGATTTGCAACGGCGGCGATTGCGAACTTCGATCGTCGTCGAACCTCGCCGCGCATCAGTCCGCGGTTACATTGTCGATTGGAATCTAACCAAAAATTTATGAAATTTGTTTAAAGATACAAAGATTCACTTTGTCGGGCATACAACCGATAGGATCGTTAGATACGATCAGGCCGATTCGGCGTTCGTTCGGCGACGATGAAACGACGACCGTCGAGGGTCGTCGCGAGCGATGCGCGAGGCGCGAATTTGAGGTTATTCAAGGTTTTCGGCGATCTTCCCTTGGAACTTTAGCGGGAACTTTCGGCGACGGTTCTGATTCGCCGATCACGGCGGATTGCGATCAGTTGTTCGGTCGGGCGCGATTTTTTTTCTTTTTTCCTCGCTTCGAGCGCCCCTGGGGAGAAGCGATCGGACGTTCCTCGCCGTTTTGCGCGGCTTTAAGTTGAAGGATGCGGTCGCGCAATTTGGCGGCCTTCTCGAAGTCGAGGCTTTCGGCGGCTTCGAGCATTTCGGTTTCAAGCGCGTTCACATATTCAACCGTTGCCGCCGAGGATTCGTCGAGTCCGACGGCGCGTTGCGCCTCTTGTCGCGCCATGATTTCTTCTTCGATGCCGCGACGGATCGCCTTTTTGATCGAGACGGGCTCGATTCCGTTCTCGGTGTTGTATGCGATCTGTTTGTCGCGGCGGCGTTGCGTTTCGTCGATCGCTCCCCGCATCGAGTCGGTGATTTTATCGGCGTAGAGGACGACCTCGGCGTTGACGTGGCGCGCCGATCGGCCGATCGTTTGAATCAGCGACGTTTCACTGCGCAAGAATCCTTCTTTATCGGCGTCGAGGATGCACACCATCGAGACTTCGGGGAGATCGAGCCCTTCGCGCAGCAGGTTGACTCCGACAAGAGCGTCGAACGCGCCTTCGCGGAGTTCGCGAAGCGTCGCCATGCGTTCGAAGGCGTCGAGTTCGGAATGGAGCCATTTGCAGCGGAGCCCCTGCTCTTTCAGGTAGCGCGAAAGCTCTTCGGCGAGGCGTTTGGTGAGCGTCGTGATCAAGACCCGTTCATGCTTGGCGGCTCGTTTTTTCACTTCTTCAAGCAAAGCCGGAACCTGTCCGCGCGCCGGCTCGACGCGAACGATCGGGTCGACGAGCCCCGTCGGCCGAATCACCTGTTCAACAAATTCGCCTCCGGACATCTGGATTTCATAATCCGCGGGTGTCGCCGATACGTAGATCCGTTGACCGAGTTTGGCCTCCCATTCGTCGAACCGAAGCGGGCGGTTGTCGAGCGCGCTCGGCAGGCGGAATCCGTGTTCGACGAGAGTACTTTTACGGCTGTAATCGCCGGCGAACATGCCGCGCACCTGGGGGGTGGAGACGTGCGATTCGTCGATGAATAAAAGACTGTCTTTGGGAAAAAAATCGAGGAGCGTGTTCGGCGTCTCGCCGGGCGCTCGACCCGAGAGGTGCCTGCTGTAATTTTCGATCCCCGAGCAATATCCCGCCTCCAAAAGCATTTCGATATCATAGCGCGTTCGCGCCGCGAGGCGTTGCGCCTCGAGCAGTTTTCCCTCGTCCTTCAGTACGCGGAGGCGTTGTTCAAGTTCTTCGCGGATCGAAGCGACGGCGGTTTCGATCCGTTCCTCGGGGAGAACGAAGTGTTTGGCGGGAAAAAGATCGAGCGTTTTCTGACGTTTGAGAACGTTGCCGGTGAGGGGATCGATCGACGCGATTCCGTCGATCTCGTCGCCGAAGAACTCGACGCGATACGCGACCTCCTCATACGGCGGAAAGACCTCGACGACGTCTCCCCGGGCGCGAAACTTGCCGGGGGTGAGATCGACGTCGTTGCGCACGTATTGAATCGCCACCAGCTTGGCCAACATCTCGTCGCGATCGATCGTCGTTCCTAATTGTAAAAGAACCATCATATTACGATAATCTTCAGGCGATCCCAAACCGTAGATGCACGAGACGCTCGCGATCACGACGACGTCGCGCCGGCCGATCAGCGCGCTCGTCGCCGCGAGCCGAAGCCGTTCGATGTCGTTGTTGATCGCGGCGTCTTTCTCGATATAAATATCTCTTTGGGGAATGTACGCCTCGGGCTGGTAATAATCGTAATAGCTCACGAAATAACGGACGGCGTTGTTGGGGAAGAACTCTTTGAATTCGCCGTAAAGCTGCGCCGCGAGCGTTTTATTATGACTCATGATCAGCGCCGGGCGGTCGAGCCGCGCGATCACGTTCGCCATCGTGAACGTTTTGCCCGATCCCGTCACGCCGAGCAGCGTTTGATGCTTCTTTCCCTCCAAGATACCTTCGACCAGGCGGTCGATCGCCCTCGGTTGATCCCCCGTCGGCTCGAACGGACTGACAAGTTCAAATACACCCATATTTATTTATTTTAATCCTTGGTTCAACCGTCGTCGCGCCCCGATCAACCCGTGGCGCCGCATCGGCGCCTCTTGATCGTGGAACGGATTGTACACAAACGTCGACCGATCGTCTTCATGACGCGCGAAAATCGTATCGAGACCGCCGGCCGACATATCGACGCCGGACCGAAGCGATCCGATCCACAACAACCGATCGGCGCTGCGCTTAAGTTCGTTCGATCGCTCTCGACCGATTCGCCCGATCGACCGCCGAGTGCGAGCTTCAGGGGTTGAGACGAGGGTTCGATCGACCGATCGGAGCGGGTTGCTCGCCGCGGTTCGGGGGCGCGGCTCGAACCGTGTCCTCAAGCGATTCCGTAGGCGGGGGAACGAGATAATTCTTGAGGAGCGCCGCGGTGACGGCGCCGATCCCTTTCACGCGAACGCGGAGGTCGTCGGCCGAACGAAACGGACCCTTCTTGCGCTCTTCAATGATCCGTTTGGCGAGGCTCGGGCCGATCCTCGGGAGGATTTCGAGCTGTTCGACCGGCGACGAATTGACGTCGATCGCGGGCCCTCGTCGTTTTGCGAAAGACGATTGTGGGAGAATCGGAACCTTGGTGTTATCGGCGACGAGTTGCGAGATGTTCGTCGAAACCTGGATCTCGGGGATCGATTGAACTCGGACGGGATCGGGCGCGCGGGTTCGCCACGACGACCAGGCGAGCGTCGCCGCCGCGAAACAAGCGAAGAGCGCCGCGGGTCGCGTCGGCCTCATCGGATTGCGCTCGAGGTTTCAAAAAACGACTCGGTCACTTCAAATCGATGGATTCATCATGCGATCGCGGGCGCGAGGCGATCAAGCTGTTCGTACATACATAAAGAAAATATCGGAAAGAATAAATATGCAAAATTAATCATGTTGGTGCAATATCATACTTCAAGCTTTTGGTTGAGGCGAGATGCTGTGTACCGGCTTGCGACGGAAGGAACTGTAAAACAGTCCGTGTTTGATTCCCACTCCGACGGGAACGTGTTGCGCGGAGCTTGTCGAGGTTGACTGATGGGACGTCCTGGCGTGTCGTGCGGGCGCGACGGCGTGGAGCGTGGGCGCCGGCGAGGAATGATGTCTTTTGTTCGCCTCACTGACGGGGACGAGGCGATTGTTGACGAAGGTGTAGAAGGTTCCCGAAGGGGGATGCGTGTGGAAGCGCGTGACGTGGGGGACTCCGGCGAAGATGAGGAAATCACCCCCCGCGGTCGGGATGAAGCGGACGCGTCCCTTGCGGCCGATGAGCGAATCTTGCGGGCCGCCGATGATCGTGTTGTAGCCGAACCAGCCGTGCACCGTCGTCACGCCGCCCCCCGCCTGAATCACGTTCACGCCGCCGTGGCCGCCGTCGATCGTCATCGGGATCGTCACGTCGGGATTCACTTGAATGTTGTCGTTTCCCTTGTTTCCATAAATAATGATATATTGGATCGAGGATACGGCGGGTTGAATCGTATCGACTTCGCCGTTGACCATCACCTGGATGGCGCCTCCCACCTCGCCGACGGCGATGTTGTAGGGAAGGTTTTTGGTGAATGAGACGGGGGGGTCGACGATCAGGACGGGTCCGATCTGGCGGACTGCGCCGGTGTTTCCGATCGGGGTCGAGCTTCCCGTCGTCGAGACGGTGAAGGTTTGGGTTGCGGTGGTGTGGGTTACGGGATCGGTCGCGGTGACGGTCACGTTCGAGGTTTGGCCCGGGCCCGCCGCGGTCGCGTCGATGTGGACGACGCCGTCGGGGTTGACTGTCGAGAGCGTCGCCGAGCTCATCAGGATGGGCGAGACGGGGGTCGTGCCGTTGAGCGCGACTTTCGTCATGTCTTGAACGATCGCCTGCCCCGACACCAACTGGCCGAAGATCGTGTAATTGCCGTTGAGGAACGTCGGCGATCCCGTCGTCACGAAAAATTGCGATTCGTTCGTGTTCGGACCAGCGTTTGCAAGGGCAAGTTGATATGTTCCATTAAACGAAAGCTGGGGTAAAATCTCGTTCGCGAACGGGAATCCGGGCTGGTTGATGTTCCCGGTGCCGTCGCCGTTGACCGATCCCCCCTGAACGATGTAGTGGGTGGCGTCGGGAAATTGATTGGCGACGCGGTGAAAGTTTTTCCCCGTGTAAAAGCCTTGATTCACGAGCTCTTCGATCCGCGACGTGGCGATCGGCGTGAGGTGATCGAACAGTTGGTACACCATCGATCCCTGGAATGCGGGATCGTTGGGTCCGCTCGACGCGTGGGTGACGTTGATCGTGAGAAACTCGCCCGTCGACACGGTCGCTTTGATTTGCGAATTCGACGATGTAACACTATACGTTTGATTATCGGTATTCGTGGTCGAAAGGGGGATCTGGAATCCCTGACCGGGAGCGATCGAAAGGTTGGCGATCGGGTTGAGCGACGCGGCGGGAACGCGGCGATCCTCGAGCGATTCGATCCTCGGTTTCAACATCAGGTTGGGACGGCCGCCGCGCGATTTGACGCTCGAGCGATCCGCGGGTTGAAAAAAGATCCGGCCCGCTTCGCGTCGTTCCATCTCGGCCACCTCCGCGTCCTTCTCACCGATCTCTTGTGTCGGCGCCCGCCGCGCGAACACGATCGGCACGAATCCTGATCGTTTGGGTTGTATCGGTCGAATCGCCTGGGCGACTTGAGCCGTTTTTACCGAATGTTTCACCGCGGGTCGGGAAAGCGATCGAGCGATGCGAGTTGAACCGAAACCCGCGCGGTGATCCCGACCGATCGAGCTTTCGGTTGATATGACGACCAAAGCCCGCGCCCCGATCGGGCGACTTCGAGGCGAATTTGTAACGCGATCGCCGAATCGGGTCAAGATCGGAACGAGCGGGAGCGAGCGTCAAATCGGCGACGAATCTCGTTCGGATAAGAATCACTTTTACACATTATTATCCAATTGTTTGAACGCCTTCGGATTCGGAGTCGTCGGGGGTTTCGCGGAGCGGTAGTTCGATCAAGAATGTCGAGCCTTCGCCGACTCGTGAAGTGAGCGTGATTCGACCCCCGTGTTCCTTGATGATCTTTTGCGAGACGGGGAGTCCGAGACCCGTGCCGCGCGAACCTTTGGTTGATGCAAACACTTGAAAGATTGTTTGGAATTCGTTCTCGGGGATGCCGACGCCGTTATCCTCGACGGTGATCGTCGCGGTCGAAGTCGCGGGGTCGAACGCGGTCGACATCCGCACGCGGCCTCCCCCCTCGGCCTCCTCGGAAGCGTCGATCGCATTGGTGACGATATTTAACAAAGCCTGATGGATACCCTCGGGGTCGAAGAGGGTCGCGGGAAGATCGCTCGCGGGGGTCCACGTCAATTCCACCCCCATCTCCGCGGCGCGCGAACGCATCAGCTCGATCACGTCCGCCGCGGTCTCGTTCAGATTCGCGGTCTCCAGCATCGGCTCGCGTTCTTTAGAAAAAGAAAGCATATCCATCACTAAATTATAAATTTTCGCCTGATTCTTTTCGACGATCGTCCAGCCGCGGCGAACGATCGCTTCGTCCTTCTCGTTCAGTCCCATATCGATCAGGTAACTGCCGCCGCGAATACCTTGTAAAATATTTTTAATATGATGAGATAAAGTTGCGATTGTTTGACCGACCGCGGCGAGCCGCTCGGATTGGAGTTTGGCTTGATAATATCGCGTGTTCTCGACCGCCAATCCCGCCTGATGACCGATCGCAACCATCAGCATGAGATGATCTTGTTGGAATCGGCCGCGGATCCCGACGACTGGAGCGATCGTCGGCGCCGCCTCGGGATAAGATCGGACGTCGGCGTAGATCGCCCCCATCGTTTCGTGGCGTCCTTGCAGCGGAACGCAGATCGCCTCGCGGATGCCGTAATCGACGATCGATTGCGCCGGGCCGAAGCGCGTGTCGGCCGATGCGTCGGACGTGATCACCCCCTGGCCGCGCTCGAGCACGTGATCGACGATCGATCGCGAGATTGTGATCCGTTCGCCCGGCTCGGCCTCACCCCGCCAGCGCACCGCGGTCGGCGCAAGCTCCCCCGCCTCGTTAAACAGCAAAATCGCACACCGATCGGCGCCAATGGAATCAAACACAAGTTGAAGTATTTGTTGTAAAAGCGCGTCGGGGTCGAGAATCTGGCTGACCGCTTGCGTCGCCTGATACATCACCGAGAGGTTCGCGAGCCTCGTTTTCAGCCAATCGCCGGCGCTCCCGGGGGCTTCGAGAACGCGCGATCCCTCTCCCACGGGGATGCTTTTCAGAATCGCCGAACGGTCCTCGGGGCTCGCCCGACCGAGCA
>JAKBCQ010000042.1 GCA_021807585.1 Planctomycetota bacterium
GGCGTCGGGCGTCTCAGCCGCCGCGATGATGTTCACTCTCAAGTCCGCGGATTCGACCCCCTGGGACACGACATCTTGCATCTCGCTCGAATCCATAGGGTTCTCAATAACGACCTTCGCAATCGAGTCCAAAGCCGACGATTCCACAGACGACGAACCGTTCGGTATCATTTCCTCGTCACTCGTCTCGGCGGTCGCAGCCGTTTCCGCGGGCACGAAAATGCTCTCGCCGATCTCCGCCACGGTGTGATCGTTCGATCCTCCGCTCGCTTCCGCGGCGATTGTCGCGATTTGGCTGATCTCCAGTTCGATCTCGAAACGTTCGTCGGCTGCGCGTTTCGAGGAACGCTTCTTGGCATTCTCGGCGACGGTTTTCATGGCCGACCGCGCCGCGATTTTCTCGGCGTTCGCGCGATCGCGACGGAGATTGCGTAGCTCTTGCAACCACTTCGACGCCATTCGAGTGAGATGAGCCTCGTTGCGACAAATCGACGCGAGCCGTTTATCCTCGGGAAGCAAATTCCCGCCTCCGATCAAAATCTGTCGATATTCAATCACTCGCTCGATTTCAAGATGAAGGAGAACAATCCGCGCGACGATCTCAATCTCAAACGGTCCCTTGGGCTCGAAATCGCGTTCGAGAGCCTCGCGTCGGCGATCATACGCGGCGTGATCGAACCCTGCTTCGCCGGAACGGTGCGAATCCGGTTCCTCGGGGGAAGGCGACGCATACGCGTCCAAAGCCGCTCCCGCTCGCTGTTGATTCAACAATCGACGCGACCCTGCGCACTCCTGGTTGAGCGAACCGGCGAACGCATCGACGATCGGATCGTCGTCATCCCCCGCATCGTTTGAAGCCGAGGCTTCGCCAAACATCGCGAGATCGGGTTCAGACGTCATTCCAAGCTCCATCTCCATCACTCGCTCCATCATCTCCAAATCCAAGGTCGGTTCGGCGCGCGCACGGGGCGCACCAGTTTTGCGGTATAACATGGGATCGTTTCCTTTGTTCTCAAAAAGCTTTAAAGTTCAACAAAACGCTTGCCAGATTCCAGAGGAACCACCGACATAATGAGATCATACGACACTCGCGGCGAGATTGCAAGATCAATTTTGAAAATTCGCAACATTGGAAAATCGAGCGTTGCCGACCGAATCGAATCAGTTGATTGCCGGCCGAATCGACCGGCAGGGATCGACGCGATCGGCGATTCGTCGTCCGCTTCAAAGAGCGATCGTCGCGGCGGAGGGTTCGCGCGGGAGGGGGGGTTCCGCGGGCGAACGAACCGACGCGACGATTCGATGATCCGATCAATCAGCGTTCGTTACGAACAAACGCCTTTTTATGTTCCCATTTCCCACGATTCGAGATACTTTGATTGCTCGGCGGTGAGCGTATCGATCGCGATCCCCATCGTTTGGAGCTTGAGCTTGGCGACCCACTGGTCGACCGCCCTCGGGACGTCGTGCACGGTGTCGCCGAGCTTCCCCTTCATCGATACGGCCCATTCGGTGGAAAGAGCCTGCGCGGCGAAGCTCATGTCCATCACGCTCGCGGGATGGCCGTGCGCCGCGGCGAGATTGATCAATCGCCCCTCGCCCAGCACGTACAGCCTTCGTCCGTTGGCGAGCGTGAACTCGTCGACAAACTCTCGGATGTTCTTATTAACGCCTTTGGCGAGCGAAGTCAGGTCGTCGAGAGCGAGCTCGACGTTGAAGTGGCCCGAGTTGCAGATCATGGCGCCGTCTTTCATGAGCATAAAATGCTCTTTACGAATGACGTGCATGTCGCCGGTGACGGTGATGAAGAGGTCGCCGATTTTGGCGGCGTCGGCCATCGGCATCACCTCGAATCCGTCCATCGCGGCCTCGAGCGCGCGGATCGGCTCGACCTCGGTGACGATCACGTGCGCGCCGAAGCCTCGAGCCCGCATCGCGACCCCCTTGCCGCACCAGCCGTAGCCCGCGACGACGATCTTGCGCCCCGCGATCAAGATATCGGTCGCGCGGATCACTCCGTCGATCGTGCTCTGACCCGTGCCGTAGCGGTTGTCGAAAAAGTGCTTCGTCTCGGCGTCGTTGACGGCGATGACGGGAAGCTTGAGAACGCCGTCCTTCTCCATCGCCCGCAACCGAATGACGCCCGTCGTCGTCTCCTCCATGCTCGCGACGACGTCGGTGACGATCTTCTTACGTTCGTCGGCCGAAAGTGATTTCGCCCACGCGCGGACCTCCTCGTGGAGCGCCTCGAGCCGATCGAGGTTGATGAAAATCATCGCGCTCACCAAATCGGCGCCGTCGTCCATCGTCACGTTGGGTCGATGCGCAAGCGCGGCGGCGATATGCTTATAATACGATTTCTCGTCTTCTCCCTTGATCGCGTGGACCGCGATGTGGAAATCGCGCACCAGGCTCGCCGCGACGTCGTCTTGCGTGGAAAGCGGATTCGACGCGACGAGGACGAGATCGGCGCCGCCGGCGACGAGCGTCCGCGCCAGGTTCGCGGTCTCGGCGGTCACGTGCAAACACGCCGACATCCTCATCCCCGCGAGGGGCTTCTCTTTCTCAAACCGCTCGCGAATCGCCCGCAGCACGGGCATATCGCGCTCGGCCCAAACGATCCGCTTCAAACCCGCGTCCGCCAAAGCAAGATCCTTGACGTCCGACTTCAGTTTCGATGACAAGTGTTCAACTCCCTATCAATCACGGCGCGGAGCGGCGCCCGTTCGGTATTGATGACAAATTACGTGAGCACTTCATAGCTCCACCCACGCGAACGAACGATTTCGTTCGATTTCGATCCGAATCACGCCGACTCGGCGACGCCGAGCAGTTTTTGAATCTTTTGCTGTTCCCAGTCCATCCATGCGAGCGGCCCGGGGTTGATTTTGATCGTCCTTCGGGGCGCGGTTTCGAGCAATGTGGAAAGCGCGATCCCGACGGCTCGGGCGCGCGTTTCGGCGTCGGGTGCGATCGCGTCGACGAGTTCGGCGAATCGTTCCCAATCGGTCGTCGACATCGCGACGCGAAGCGACCGACTCCGCCACTGTCGCGGCAGTTTGGGATGAATCGGCTTCAACCCTCGCTCCTGTCCGACGGCTCGCCGCCGACCCAGGGAATCGCGTCTCATCCCCCTACCCTCCTCATCGCTTTGCTGCGTATCGCCCCCTGGTCCGATCCGAGTCGAAAGCTTAACCACACGCGTACGCGTGTGTCAACGGATGATTAAAAAAAGCGATAATCGAGACGATCGAGCTGGAAACCGTAGTCTTTATGGAGCGAAGCGCATGTGCGCGCATGAATTCGATCAACCCATGTCTCTTTTTTTCGCTTGCGTTCGATCGATATCCTTATGGGCTTAACCTTTTACAATATCATGACTTCCGGTCCGACGAACGCGGCGAGGCATCGGACGATCTGATCGCGCTTGAAATTGCGAATCGGAGCTTATAGAAAATGATCTAACTTATTTCAACAAAACGAGTTAGCATCGGTGTGAGCCGGAGGATCGAGAAAACGAACACCGTTTCGTACGTTACTGAATCGAATGACGAAAATGCGTTGTTTTACGGAGCGGTCGAGTGGGCGATCGTTCGCCCGGCGACTTGAGCGACGACGGATACGCCTTCAACGTTTGTGGGGATTTTCAATCCAGCCTCAAGCTCATCGTCGAGAAGAACTTTGATGACGAAATCGTCTCCAACTCGTCCGATTCCCACGCTTGCGCCGGGAGCGATCGCACGAACTTGATCGTTCGCTCGATCGAGAACCGCCTTGGCTTGTGCGTAAGAAACAGCCATGATCTCACCTCGAAGCTCGAAAGGTCCGAAATCCTCTCGCTTGAATTCTGTATCCCGCACGATCCTGAGTCAATACCTCGCCGCCGTCTTATACATCACAATTATTATTTATAATATAAAATTGTCATATTATAAATCAGTTTTTGATCATTTTTGAGCGAGGTGTTTACGGCTCCGACGCCCTCCACGAAACGATCAATAAATCAAATCGACGCACAAAGAATCGAGGAATTTTGTAATCGGAATCATGAAGGACGATGCGGTTCGACCGCCCCTTTTTTCCGTTCCCGCGAAAACGACCCCTATCGCGAAATGCTCAAAATCCCAAACCAATGATCCGCTGTCACCGGGTAGGCTGAACGGTTTACCATTCTTTCCTCCGATTTCAACGACATTGTTAAAAATCGCTTCTCTTCCGGGTCCATAGATCACGGATAAATTCACTCGATCCGTACTAACGATTCGGCCCTCGGTTAATCCAGTGGAACGTCCATATTTAAAAACCTTACTCAATTTCGCTTCGTCTGAATCGCTTTCGATCATGGATGGATCGAAATCCCGAACCCCCATGATTTTCGGCCTTTTATCGAATGGACGATCCAACCGATCATTCCATTTGAGCAATACGTCTTTATCGAGTGACGCGAACGCCGCGTCGACCTCATTGACGCTCCCCGGAGTAAAATCGATCGATTGAAACGAATGAAGTTTCCCAATCGTCGACGAAGGGTGGAATCCTCCGTCTCCACGCCCCGGCCTGACGATAAAGTCGTCGACGTTAGCTTGATTATTATGAACCAATACATGATTGCACGATATAACGCCGATGCGATCGGCTTCGCCGCTCCTCAATCGCGCGAATCCGCCCAAAGTCCCGGAGGAATCCGGGATATAGTGACCGATCGACGCGTCTCGGGAGATCTGAGCGCGAATTTTTCCGATAACGCGCATTTTTGTCTCATTGATTTGTAAGATTTGATACAATTTCGCCGATTCGGTGCTTCGCCTTTTGCGGAAAAGTTTGAGATCCAGTGAATTCTTTAAATCAATGAATACTCCAAACTGCGATCGCTCGAATCGTCCGACCGCTAAGGACAGATTGCTTGCATGAACGCGAGCACTGTCGACCCGATCGTCTCTGTTGCTGCAAGATGACGCTTTTAGAGTTTGAGCCGAAATGGGAACGAGGGAATCGATTTTGTCACGATATTCATCCATCAAATCTTTCGCAGATTGATACCTCATCCCAAAAAACCCCCGAAAATGATCGAAGAATCGCAAGATTTTTGATCGCGCAACGATGTAGGTGAGCCGAAGTCCAATACGATTCTAAAATACCACTCTATCGATTTGCAAGTCGATTGTTCCATTGAATTGCTTCGCGTTCCGTCAATTTCCAACCGATGCGCCTAAAAGATCGAAATCGAGACAGACAGCGGGGTCGATCTAAAGTCGTTTAGCGTGACAATCGAACGCAATTCCGCCTTGCTCGATCGCTCCGATCGGCGTAAGATCCCCGTCCGATCGGCCGATTCCATCAATCGCGCGAAACGAAGCGTGTTCAAGCGTGGGAAGCGTGACGGCGACTCGATTCGGTCGATCAAACGCCTTCAACGAACCGATCGAACCGCCGATCCAAAAGCATTCTCATTCCAGGAGCGCAGGGATGTGCAACCGAGGTATCGCTTCGAGCTCGAGAGCGATCGCAACCTTTTCGATCTTGGCGATCGTCTTTTCAACGACTTTCACGGCGCATTCGCACGCGTCGACGATGTACAACGTCGTCGATCTGGGAAGCGTGATCGATATGACTGATCCAACCGACAACCGGATTCAGGTTCCCGATTATTCCAAGATGATGCCGAAAAACTGGTATTATGATTTTATCACAAGTTCGAACAGCGTTGCTTTGGGTGCGTCTATTATTAATCCCGCGACATTTACCACTCCTCCCGGGGTGGGTCAGGCGGGATCGGAGTTTATGATCAGTAATATGAACTCAAACGGAACGGCGATCGGATGGTTGAACTGGTTCGATCCGGCCGCCTTCTTCACGAAAATCTCGCCGAATCTTTACGGCGGTATTTGGCCGAACACGACGACAAAAATCTTCGACTTCTCGTTCGCAAGTCCTTTCAACATCGCCCCGACGGCGATTAACAACAACAATGTAATGGTAGGCGTATATGTTACAAATAGTGGTGTTTCCAGTCCTTTTGTTTATCAGATTACTCCGTCTCAGCTTCTCCCCGTCGGTTCGATGAATCAATCGAATTATAATTATCTTAATATCAAAGATTCAGCCTCAGCCATCAATCTCAACGATATGATACCCAAGAATCTGAGTTCGACGATCTCGATCACGGAACCGGAGGCGATCGATTCGGCGGGAAACATCCTGGCGTTCGGCAAGGTGGGTAACACGCCGATCGCGAACGATGGTAGCTTCAAAGGCGCTCATCTCTTCATTTTGACCCCTCAAACCGTCGCGGTTCCCGAGCCTTCGACGTTCTTCACGCTCGCATTCCTGGGAGGCTCGCTGCTGATCCATCGTCGAAAATCGAATCCGCGTAAACACAAATCATATTGATATATTTTGAAACCGATCGAACCTTCCCCCTGGCTTTGGATTGCACGAATCACGCGGCGAAATCCGGCTTGACGGATCGGCCGACTTCGACGACAACGACTCCGCTCGCCCGACCTTCACGGAGCGGGCGTGGGCAAGGACGCCCGTCGGTGTGTGACAGGAGGTCGCCGCCTTGAAATTCGGCATGGTGACGACGTTCTTCGGCGCCGAGAGCTTCGGCGGAGACGCTGCGTACGTCGACCGGTTGACGCGGGCGCTCTGCCGCCGCGGCCACGAGGTCCACGTCTTTTCGTGCTCGGACGCGTTCGAAGCCGTCCGCGGCGCACACCCCCTACGATCGTACAAGCCCCCCGACGGATTGCACGTTCATCGCCTGAAAAGCGGCCTCGGCGTCTTATCCCCCCTCGCCACCCAGATGACGGGACGACCGTTCTTCAAAGCCGGGGCGCTCCGCGAGGTTCTCGACGCGGTCGATACCGATGTCGTTCACTTTCATAATATTTCGTTGATAGGTGGTCCGGGGGTGCTCGAACTTGGGCGGGGCGCGGTCAGGATGATGACGGCGCACGAGCATTGGCTGATCTGTCCGATGCACTTGCTGTGGAAGTACAACCGCAAGCCTTGCGACGGTCCCGAATGCGTGAGGTGCTCGCTCGTCGGCGGGCGACCGCCGCAGATCTGGCGGTACACGGGAGCGATCGACCGCGGCTTACGCGAGCTCGACGCGCTCCTTTTCCCGTCGCGGCATGCGCTCGAGGAGCATCGCGGTCGCGGGGTCGGGGCGCCGCTCGTGCACCTGCCGTATTTTCTCCCCGACGATTGGTCGGGGGGAATCGAGGACGAGGAGCCGATCTCGTGGAACGGCGGCAGGCCGTACCTCGCCGCGGCGGGAAGATTGGTGCGGATGAAAGGCTTTCAACAGTTGATTCCGCTGATGAAGCTGCTTCCCGAGGTCGATCTGCGGATCGCGGGAACGGGACCATACGAGGCCCGCTTGCGCGAGCTGGCGCGGGGGATGACGAACGTGAGCTTCGAGGGATTGCTCGACGGTCCGGGGCTGGCGCGGCTGTTCCACGGCGCCCGCGCCGTCGTCGTTCCGTCGCTTTTTCCCGAGACGTTCGGCTATGTGGTGCTCGAGGCGTTCGCGGTTCGTACGCCCGTCGTCGTACACATGGGCGGAGGCGCGCTCGCCGAGACGGGCGTACAGTCGGGAGGGGGGATCGGCTACCGCACGACCGACGAGCTTCTGGTGGCGCTCAGGCGGATCGTCCACGACGACGACCTCCGCGACGAGCTGGCGCATCGGGGTTATAGAACGAGGATCACCGATTGGTCCGAGACGGCGCACCTCGACCGCTATTTCGAGCTCGTGCGGACGATTCGCGAAGGACGAACGGCGCGCACGCCTCATCAGCAGCGCGCCGCGAC
The DNA here is from genome assembly GCA_021807585.1 of Planctomycetota bacterium. GTDB lineage: Bacteria > Planctomycetota > Planctomycetia > Isosphaerales > Isosphaeraceae > JAKBCQ01. The sequence goes on from JAKBCQ010000042.1 coordinate 7,819, forward strand.
GACGACCGCGAACCGAACGGCGGTCTAGCATCATGAAATATCATTGTTAATTGATGTTTTGATATCGAGGAGGCTCGGGGATGACGGCGGAGGGGACGAATCGCGGCCGGGGTCGCTTTTGGCCGATCGCGCTTTCGCTCGTCGCGGTCCTCGGCGTTTCGTTCGCTCGTTTAATCGCATCTCCCAAAAATCTACTTGTTGATCCGATTCGCCCGAGCGTCGACAGTTTGATCCGCGGCAAGCGCGAGCCCGGCAACGATTTGACGCGGATTTTCCTTCCCCAGCGGGCGTCGATTTTGGACGCGATCCGCGATCTCGGGCGGGTTCCGTACTGGGATCCCGCGGGATTCGGCGGCCGTCCGCGGTTGGGCAATCCCCAGGCGGGGCTGTTTTATCCTCCAAGCCTGATCGCGTGGTTCACGAGGGCCCCCGCGGCGCTCGGCTGGCTGACCGCGGCGCACCTGTTGTGGGGAGGCTTCGGCGTTTACTTCTTCCTCCGGATCGCGCGCGTCGGTCGGTTCGGAGCGGTCGTCGCCGCGGCGTGTTATGAAACGTCCCCTTATCTCATTGCGCAAACATTTGAAGGGCATTATCCGCACGTTTGGGGAGCGAGCTGGTATCCGTGGGCGCTCCTGGCGAATGCGCTTTGGCGCAAAGGCGATTATCGGGGCGCCTTCGCTTTGCCGTGGATCACGGCGCTTTCGCTTCTGACCGGGCATCCTCAAGAAGGTTACTATTTGTTAATTATATTGGGATGTTGGTGGTGTTGGGATTGGGCTCGGATCGCGTGGAAAGGGGGATGGGCGGGAGATGCGCCGGGCGATCGCTTCGAGAACGGGACGTCGGTGGAGCGCGAGTCGGCGGAGCGAGATTCGGCGGAGCGGACGACGGCTTCGATTCGCTTCGATCCTCCTCACGGTCGGGGTCGATCGCGGATTTGGTCGCCCCCCGGTCCTCGGGCGTCGTTTTTGGTCCCGCTTGCGATCACGGTCGTCGCGCTCGGGCTGACGGCGGTCGAGGTGATCCCCGACGCCGCGGCGACTCGCTACGCGCTCGCCGAGAGTAAGCGATCGATCGCGCACGCGAGTTCGTATCACATTAATTTTCTCAATCTTTTTCAATTGATCACTCCCAAGGCGTTGGGAGGTCCCGCGGATTATTTCGGCCACGACAATTACTGGGAGCCGCTTTTATCGATCGGCTGGGGGGCGTTGTTGTTGGCCGCGATCGGCGCGGCGCGGCATCGCGATCGCGCGCTCGGTCTCGGGCTATTGGCGGCGACTCTGCTTGCGGTCGCGTTCGCGGCGGGGCGTCGGTTTGTGTTATTTGCATTATTTTATGAATTGATCCCGGGGATGGATCGCTTTCGGGTCCCGTCGCGGTCGTTGTTTTTGGCTTCGTTGGGCGCCTCGGCGCTCGCGGGGTTGGGCGCCGAGGCTCTCGTCGCACTCGCGGCGACGAACGACGACGCGGCGTGGCGATCGCTCTGGATACGGTATCGCAGGCTTGTCGCCCCGATTGCGGCGCTTTTGATCGCGGGTTTGATCCTCGCCGAGACGACGGGGCTCAAACGGAACGCTCATCCCAACGCGGCACGATCGGCGCCGACGGCGCGCGATCGCGGGCTCAACCGCAAGCGTGAGGCGAACAGGTGGATCCTCGCAGCGGCGACGATCGCCAAAGAAAAAACATTCTTGCTTTCGTTTATGGGAACGACCGCGCTCGTCGCGTGGGGGGCGTACGATTCGAAACGGAGGAGGGGGATCGCGGTGTCGTTCGCGACGCTCGCGGTCGCCGAGTTGGCGATCCACGCGCACGGGATCTTGCGAACCGCCCCGCCGAGCG
>JAKBCQ010000043.1 GCA_021807585.1 Planctomycetota bacterium
ATTCCAACCCCACCGATCTCAAATTGACGATCGGCCCGCGCTACGGAATCGGATCGACATACACTGCGGCGTTGATGAATCCGAAGGCGACGTTCGAACAACCGGGGCTTCCGGTGAAGGCCGCGATCGACGGCGATCTCAAATCGGGCTGGGCGATCGACCCCAAATTCGGCGTCGATCACGCGGCGGTTTTTGAGATCGGCTCGGACGTTCATCCGAACGGAGGCGCGACTCTGACGATCACGCTCGATTTTCAGGGGAACAACCGACACGCGATCGGCCGATTGAGGATCTCGGCGACCGATTCGCCTCGTCCCGTCGGGATCGGCGACGACGGCACGCCGCGCGAGATCGCGATGATCCTGACGACGCCCCGCGATGCGCGTTCGGTCGAACAAACGAAGCGAGCGCTCGATTGGTACAAGACAATCGATCCCGAATGGAGAACACTGAAACGAGCGATCGACGAGCACGCGCTGACCGAGCCCAAACCCAAGGGAACGAAGGCCCTGATCTCTTCGGAGGGGCTTCCCGCGGTCCGGCTGCACACTCAGGGCGCCGATTTTCTCGAGAAAACGCACTTCCTCAAACGGGGCGACCCGAATCAGAAAATGTGGGTCGCCGAGCAAGGGTTTTTGCAAGTGCTGATGCGATCACCCGATCAAGAGAAGACATGGCGAATCGACCCTCCGAAGGGGAGTCGCACGTCGTTCCGCCGCGCAAGCTTGGCGAACTGGCTGTTCGACGTCGAGCAAGGCGCGGGCTCGCTCGCGGCGCGGGTCGTCGTCAACAGATTGTGGCGTCATCATATGGGAAGAGGTATCGTCGCGACGCCGAGCGATTTCGGCGCTCAGGGAGAAAAGCCGACGCACCCCGAGCTGCTCGACCGGCTCGCGATCGAACTCGTCCGAGGCGGTTACAGGCTCAAGCATATTCATAAAGTTATTATTTTAAGCGAGGCGTACGCTCGGTCGACTGCGATCGATCCCGCCAACCGCGCAATCGACCCCGAGAACGCGCTTTATTGGCGCAGGCCAAGGCTTCGGCTCGAAGCCGAGGCGATCCGCGACGCGATGCTCGCGGCTTCGGGGACGATCGATTACCGGATGTACGGGCCGGGTTCGCTCGACGAGCGTCAAAAGCGGCGGAGCGTTTATCTCACGGTCAAACGAAGTAAACTGATTCCGATGTTCACGCTGTTCGACGCCCCCGACGCGCTTTCGCCGATCGCGGCTCGCGCCTCGACGACCGTCGCCCCGCAATCGCTTTTCTTGCTCAACAGCCCGATCGTTCGCGAATGCGCGAGAGAGTTCGCCAAACGCGTTCGTCCCGCGACCGATATCAAGATCGAATCCGCCGTTAAGTCGGCTTATCTGATCGCACTTGGACGCGAGCCGACCGCTACCGAACACGCCGACGCGATCGCGTTCGTCGACCGGCGAGCCAAAGCGAGCGAAGCAAAAAACGACAAGCCGCCGACCTCGATCGACGAGGCGCTCGTCGATTTTTGCCAGGTGCTCTTCGCCTTAAATGAGTTTATCTATATTGAATAATCCTAGACGAACGGATTTAAGGAATAAGTTATGAGTAAATACGCATCATTATTCGCCGAACCCGCTTCGATCTTCGGTTCCCGTCGCGAGTTTCTTAAACGCACCGGCTCGGGGATGGGGATCCTGGCGCTCGCGGGGCTGTTGCGAGATCAGGGTTTGCTACAAGATCAATATCTTTCGGCCGCGGAAGATTCGGCGGGAACTTCCGGTCTCGCCGTTTCGAATGCCGACGATCGCTCGCTCCATCCCATGTCGCCTCGACCCGGGCATTTCCCCGCCCGCGCAAAATCGGTGATCTGGCTTTTCCTTAACGGCGGACCGAGCCATGTCGACACATGGGATTATAAACCCGAGCTCACAAAACGCGACGGCCAGGAACTGCCGGGATTCGATAAAAACACGGGGTTCTTTACCGATCAGGTCGGCCCCTTGATGAAATCGCCGTTCAAGTTTGAGCGACACGGACGTTCGGGAGCCTGGGTTTCCGATATCTTCCCGCATCAGGCGCGCCATGTCGACGATATGGCTTTTATTCATAGTTGCTTTACTGAAACGAACAATCATTCGCCTGCGCTTTTTGAGATCAATACGGGGATGAGCCGCATGGGCTTTCCTTGCGTGGGCGCCTGGGTGACGTACGGCCTGGGGTCGGAAAACCGCGATCTTCCGGGATTTGTGGTGATGTACGACACGCTCGGCCGAGGGCTTCCCAAGGGGCATTCGCAAAACTGGGGCGCCGGCTTTTTGCCCGGGGTGTATCAGGGGACGGCGCTCGCGGCTCAGGGACCGCCGATCGACAATCTGGCGCGTCCTCAAGGGCTAACCGATGGCGACCAGCGCAACCAACTCGATTTGCTCGCCAAGCTCAATCGTCGCGAACTCGAACGTTCGCCCGGCGAGGCGGCGCTCGCGGCTCGGATCGAGGCGTTCGAGCTCGCTTATCGGATGCAGACGACCGCGCCCGAGGCGCTCGACGTCGACCGTGAATCGAAGGCGACGAAGGCCTTGTACGGCCTCGACGATCCCAAATGCACGCATTTCGCGCGGCAGTGCCTGATCGCTCGCAGGCTCGTCGAACGGGGCGTTCGATTCATCCAGATATATAGCGGCGGCATGGAGAACGAACGAAGCTGGGACGGGCATCAGGATATCGTGAAGAATCACGGCGGTTTCGCTCTTGAAACCGATCGACCGATCGCCGGCCTTTTAAGCGATCTCAAAGGTCGAGGGCTGCTCGATTCGACGCTTATCGTGTGCAACGGCGAATTCGGCCGGCTGCCGATCGTCCAAAAAGGGGGGACGGGGCGCGATCATAATCCGCATGCGTTCACCACCTGGTTCGCGGGAGGGGGCGTGAAAGGGGGGACGCATTACGGTCAAACCGACGATCTCGGGCATAAAGCCGTCGTCGACCGCGTGAGCGTCAACGACCTTCACGCGACGATCCTTCGACTTATTGGAATTGACCACACGCGCTTAACCTATCGTTATAACGGACGCGATTATCGCCTAACCGACGTCGCGGGGAACGTCGTCGCACCGATCCTTGCATAAACATGTGCGCTATGCAGTCCGATCATCTATTGTTTCTTACCCAATTAATCAGCGAATGATTTGATCTTGAAGTCGACGACCGATCTGGCGGAGTCGATCGCGACGATCGGTGGTGGGAGTGGGATCGACGAGAAGCGATTTACCGTCGATCTCGACGTCGGGCCTTTCGATCGATCCTCGGACCCGCAGGCTTGTCAGTCGCTTGATGTCGATCGACCAATCGTTCATCAGGTCGCGAAGTTCGAGGGGGATCTTATCAAAAAGCGCTCGCGTTTGATCCGCCAAACGATAATCGATTTGTCCGCCGAAGCTCGTCCAGCCCTGAAACGTGAGGGGGACCTTGCCGATTTTGAGCGTGGTGTTATCGGTATGAATGAGGCCTCGGCCGATGACGAACGAACCGTCGATCGAGCCGATCCGGTCGGCGTGATCGACCCCGACCGCGTCGACGACTCGGGCGAGCGCCATCGTATCGTCGATTGTAATCGGCTCAATGGCGATCATCCCGTGCCCGACGAGCGATCGGTTGATGTCTTCGATCGATAAACCTTGACCGCGGAGATCGAGCCTTAATTTGACGAGCCCGTGCGAACCAAGTCGGTCGGGCGCGGTCGGTAAAATCGGCGTGAAGTAGCGGAGAACGGTCAATCCACGATTCAATTTTACTTCACGCATACGAAGTAAGAATTCGTAGGTCGGTTCGGGACCGTCGCTATCGAGCCGAGCCGCCATTCGGATCACGCCGTCGTTAAGGCGCCCCGTCAGCTCGTTGAGTTCGGCGTGATACGCGCTCCAAGTTCCTCGGCCCGAGATATCAGTCAATTCGAATTTGGTATCGCTGGTTTGATCGCTAACGATAAGACGAGCTTTGTTGAGTCGAATCGCCACGGCCCTTTTTTTGCGATCGAACGCTTTACGCGATTCGTCGACGCTGTCGGGGGATCTCGAGTAATAGCGTTCAATAATATCTGAGAGCCGGCATGTGCCGTCGGATCGGCGTTCGAGCCGGACGAGGAAGCCGTCGATTTCGACCTTATAAGGATCGAAACGTCCGCGAACGAGATCGGCCAAGCATATGTGAATGCTCGCACGGTCGAGATGCGTCCAGGGGATCGATCCTGGATCGAAGTCGACGATTTCGAGATCGGTCAGGCGAATCTCGCCGAGGATGCCGAATTGAAAGCCGCCGAGGGTCGCCTTGCAACCCGTAAGGCGGGACAATTCGGCTTCGATCCTTCTTCGAGCCCAACCCGTGGGCGCGATCTGGAGGATCAGCGTCAGCACGATCGGGCCGGCGATCAGCGCTCCCAAGACGCATCGAAAGACGCGACGTAGGCGTTTCATAAGCTTCGCCCCATGCTCGCAGGCGATCATTACATCACGCGACATGGCTTCTCGCGCGAACGGGAAAAAGAAGGGGATGGGAAATCACGGGGGCGAACCTTATCGCATTTCGGCGAACGCGGCAACCCGGACTTTCCTTTGACGCTTGGCCGCCGCGAGGGCGTCGCCGACTCCACGCGATGTGGCGCACATAAGGAAGCCAAGAAGCGAGTGTTCTCGTACCGCGGTCCACCCGCTCTCGCCGAAGCTGTATTTATATTTATTGATATGCTCAATATTTGACAACGATTCCTGAACGAGCCGAACGGGATGCGTTCGCCCGGCGCGGGGGATTCGGCGTCGCCGAGGCGATCGATTGATCGGTTGATTCGTTCGATATCACGACATCAGAGATCCGAGATCGTCTTGCCGGTCGAGCGGCTCGCCGAGGCGCCTGGGGGACCTTGATGCTCCTGGGGGGTTGATCGTTCCCGCGGGGGTCGATCATTCCCGCGAGAGCCAAAGCGGCATCGCCGACGATCCGGCGGTCGGAGCGTGAGCGATCGGTTGGGGGTCGGGTTGGTTCAGTTTGGAGGGAAAAAACGGGTCGAAGCGAGTATTCCGCGATCTTTGATTGATCCTTTGGCATCGATTGAACCGATTTTGAGTGGAAAGCCCGTCAAACGCCGAACGCGAGGGTTGTGACTCACGAATCGGATTCGCGGGATATTCGGTTCATTCCAGGCGCCGGTCGCGCCGATACTCGGTTATGCCGAGTTGTCTCGGCCTCGGTCCAGGACGGACGAGCCAGACCAAAGGAGATCAAGGTAATGACTCAACCTTCCCGGCCTCGGACGCGAGGCGCAGCGCAGCGACGCCGGCGGACGCTGAAAATCAACCAGCTTGAATTGCTGGAGACGCGTCAACTGCTGGCGCCGTATGTGGTGACATCGCCGATCGCGGCGACGTTCACGGCGGCGACGACGCCGACGAACGCCGATTTGGGAACGGTGTCGATCACGTCGAGCACCGCGACGGGCGCCGTTTCGGCGGCGCCGCTGGTCTCGGTCGGCGAGCTGACGCCGATTTCGCAATTCGGTAACGATATCGTGCAGATCGCCGCGGGCCCGGGAGGCGCGTTCGGCAACGGGATTTACGCGATTTCTCGCGGCGCGGGTGATAACGCCAGCATCGGCGCGATCAACCGCCCCGGGGTGATTTATCGCGTCGACCCGGCGACGGGGAAAGCATCGGTCTTTTTTGATTTGAACACCGTCATCAACCAAATCGAGCCAGGAGGCAACGCGGGCAATTCGATGGGCGCGTCGACGGGGCTTGTCAATTGGTATAGCATCACGTTTGATCCCAACGGATATTTTGACGGAACGCCGTCGATGTTCGTCGCGTCGGTCGACAAAGCGGATCCGAATAAGAACGTGATCTATCAGATTTCCCCCAGCGGTCAATTCCTGGGGGCGTTCGTGATCTTTAGCAACGGCCAATCGGCGCAGCAGTTCACCAGCAATCCGACGGCGATCATGGTGCCGCCGACGGATCAACAAAGCTTCCTCCGCGGTTTGATCTCGGCGGTGGGCGGAACCACGACGGCGCAGCTCGCGAATCCGACGGTGACGGGGATCACGCCGGGGTCGGCGCCGCCGACTCTCGAAGCTCCGACGACGGCTTTATCGGGCGGGGCTAACACCGTCTCGGGGAATTTCACCGCGGTTTTCTTTGATTCCAATCAATATCAACCGGGTCAGAATATCGATTCAACGGTCCTTCCCTTCGGCGTCATTCCCACGAATTTCACGCTGGGACCGATCGTGGGATTGACCGCGGCGAATGCGATTTATAACTCGCCCGATTATTCGGCATTCACCGATTTCGGCACTCCTTCGGCCGGGGGCATTCCAGCCCAACCGGGGTTGAGCGGGGTGCAAGGGTCGGGTGGCGAGCTTTTGATTAAGAATACGACGGGAGCGACCGCGTTCAACGTCGATTCGCTTCCCGCCGCGCCGACGAATTTCCGCCGCTTCGAAAGCATCGCGTTCGATCAGTACGGCTATTTCTCCTACGGAGCGACGACGGCGACGACCGCGGGAGGCGGCGGCACAGGAACGGGGGGAATCGGCGGGGGAACGACCACCACGGGGACCACGGTCACGCCGACTTACGTCGGCAGCATGTTCGTCGCCGATCTGGGTACGGGGCTTTCGGTGCCTGTGACGCCGGTCGCTCCATTGCCGACGGCGGTGATCGAGGTGCCGATTCAAGGACCAGGAACGGTCGGAGTGACGACCGACGCCGCCGGGAACGTCGTTCCAATCGTGACCAACGGAAACACGACCGACGGCAGCAACATCGGCGGTCGGATCGTGCGGATTTCTCCCGAGGGACAAGTGACGACGTTCGCCGCGGGCTTCGCAACCTCGGGGGCGCAAGACGCGACGAGCTTCATCAATTCAAGCTTGAGCATCACGTTCTCGGCGAGCGGAACCACGTTATACGCCGCCGACGACAACGCGATCTGGCAGTTCAAGGCCGTCACCGATCTCGCCAATTCGACCGCGGGAAGCATCATCGGGCTCAACGACCTGCAAACCCTCGGCGTCCCCTACGACGGCTCGGGGAGCGCGATCGCGGTGCTCGACACCGGGGTCGACGGCAACGCCACGCCCTTCCAGGGACACGTCGCTCTCGGCACGAACATTTATACCAATGGACAAGGGAACACTGACACCGCCGCGGGAGCGACGACGACCGCGACGGGAACCGCCGGGGGAGCGGGTTTCACGGGGGGCCACGGCACCCCTGTCGCGGGAGTTATCGCTCAGTTCGTTCCACAAGCGACGATCGTCCCGATCAACGTATTCGCACCTTTCATCTCCGGGGGCACGTCGACGACGGGAACGACGACGGGAACCGCGGCGACGCTCGGCGCCACCAACAACACCGCCGTCTACAAGGGCCTACAGTACGTCAACGCGCATCCGTTCGTCGCCAATCCCTTGAATCCAAGCCAGTTTGATCGCGTGATCGCGGCGAATTTCGGCTTCGGTACCATTCATACGTTTAATACAGAGGCGACGGCTTACCGAAAGTTCCCGCAACTGACGATCGCGTTTAAAAATCAGCTCCATCAGATGCGTAATCTTGGAATCGTACCGATCGCTCCGGCGGGACAGTTCGGTACGCCGTACGGCTCTCAGTTTGGTACTTCGACCGCGGGCGCCGGTGGAACGGGTGCGGCTTCGACGGCCGGCGCCGGAACCGTCGGCGATTTTACCGGGATGTCGTTCCCGGCGGTCCTCAACGAAGTCGTGTCTGTTACGGGTACATATCCTTTCCCGTTCCTCGAAAGCGCCGCGACTCCGCCGACCGATCCCAGCGTGGGCGCGCTGCCGACTCCGCTCGGTCCCGCGTTGCTCGGTTTCGGCCTCGGCCTTGGAGGAAGCGGCAGTTCGACCGGGGGCGCCGGCGGCACGACGACGTCTGGCGCCGGGGGCGCCGCGGCGCTCACCGCGGGCAATCTGGCGATCTACAGCGACGAACTGCTCGCCGCGGCCAATCGATCTTCGACGACCGATTACGCAGCGCCGGCGCTCGATATCCCCACGTTCTCACGCAACAGCGTCGCCAACAGCCTCGCCGCGTCGACGACCGCGACGGGTACCGCCGCGGGAGCGGCTTTGACAGGTCCGCTCGTCTTCACCGACGCCGGTACGTCGCTCGCCACCGCGATGGTGACGGGCTCGTTCTCCCTCGTCTCGTCGGCGCTCAACTACTGGATCAACCTCAATCAAACGGGATATACCGATAGCGCCTACTTGAACATGCCCGTTGGAACGCGAACCCTCAATTTCGGGCCCAACGCGTTCAAGGATCTTCGACCCTACGCCAACCCCGACGGAGTCAACGCGATCCTCCAATGGACCGCGGTACCCGCCTACGACGTCAATTATGGACTCGTCGGCACGACGACTTCGACCGCCGCCGCAGGTGGAATCGCGGGAGGAGCCGGAACCGGCGCGACTGGAGCCTCCGGACTCTTCCAGGCGCCCCCTTCGATCTACGGAACAAACGACCCCCGCGCGTATTCCCGAATCTCAGTCAGCAACGCGATCGCCGCGGTCGAAGGGGATATCGCGATCAATTGGCTGCTTAAACATAACGTTCTCCCGCTTATCGATACCAATCATAGCGGGTTGATCACGGCGCAGGACATCCAGAACTTCGTCGACAACGCTGCGTCGATGGGGATGCCCGAAGCCGGCGCCATGGCCGCTCTCTTGGGTGGCACGGGCGCCGCGGTCTCGGCGGGATCCACCGAATTCGGTACGGGTACCGTCTCGACCAACGGAACCAACGGAGAATCGAGCGATCAGCCCGATTCTCCAGCGGCTCTCCAGCGCAGGTTCAACTTCTTCGATTATGCCGCCAACGGCTCGCTCAAGGGTGCGATTCCGATCAGCTCGTTCCCGATCCTCGCGCGGACGCTCCTCCCGCCCCCCGACGCTTTCCGCATCATCGATCGCCAGGCGTCCTCTGGGAACGGATACCTGATCGCTCCGACCGCCCAACGCGACTATAAGAACCTTCAACATCTATTGCCGACTTATGTGTGGGTTCCCAAGTCCGCGCTCGTCAAATACCGCAACGTCTCTCCCGCGGCGTTCGGTATCGCCAAGGGACTTGATCCGCTCACCAGCTCGCCGCGGTACACGCTCTTCGACGTCCCCAATACGGCGTCGACGAACTCCAACACCGTCTCCAACGGGTCGTCGAGCGGAACCGCGGGATCGACAAGCTCCGGTTCAAGCTCGACTTCGGGATCGGGCGGAACAAGCGGGTCGAACGTAATCGCGTCGACAAACGTCGGAACATCGACAAACACGACGACGACCGCCTCGACAACCGCGACCCCGACGACTTCCACGCCGGCCGCATCTTCAAGCTCGACAAGCTCGACCTTGCCGGCGCAGTCACCGACAATCGTCAATGTCGGAACGTCGACGACGTTGGGATCGGTCACCCCGATCACCAATTCGAGTTCAAGCACCACCGGCTCGACCTCGAATGCGTCGTCGACCTCCGCGGTCTCCTCGGTGAACTCGCTCCTCACCTCGCTCGGGCTCCCCGCCGCGGCGGGGACAATCACCCCCTCGTCCTCAAACGGATCGTCGACATCCTCGACGACGACGAGTTCGA
>JAKBCQ010000044.1 GCA_021807585.1 Planctomycetota bacterium
TGGGGTCGTCGGCGCTGTTCAGTCGGGTCGACGGGTTTATGGATTACACCGATCCCAAAACCAAGCAAACGTATTATCATTTGCCCGTGCGGCAAGGCCCCGAGAGCATCACGCTCGAGCAGATTCACCTGCCGTTTTGGTACGACGGCCCGCAATACGAGATTATGGACGCGGGCTTCGGCCCGTATGCGCTCAGCAGGCTCGCGGGGGCGACGGGAGGGATTTATTTCGTCACCCGCATGGGCGCCGATCGGTACACGTTCGATCCCCTGCGGATGCGCGAATATCGCCCCGATTGGATGAGTAGGCAAAAGTATGAACAGGTTTTGTCTCAAAGTCCGTTGCGGCAGGCGGTGATCATGGCGGCGCGGATCACGCAGCAAAATCTTCCCGGCCAGCCTTCGCTCACGTTTCCGTCGGCGGGAACTCCCGAGTTCAAAGAGGCGATGCGACGAAATCAAGAGATTGTGGCGCGGATCACGTATACGATCGACGAGGCGATCAAGCCGATCAAATCGGTCGCCAAGCTGCGAGATCGCGAAAAATCGAGGCGCTGGCAGGCGCATTACGACCTGATCCGGGGCCGGCTGACGGCGATGCTCGTTCGTTGTTATGAATACAACTGGGCGTGCGCCAAGATGAAGAAAGACGCTCCCAAGTTCCAGAACGAGAAGTCGAACGCGTGGCGGCTGGTTCCCGATCAGGAGGTGCATTTCAACGAAGGCGCCGCGGCCGCGGCGAAGCAGGCCAAAGCGTTGCTCGAGCGAGTCGTCGAAGAGCATCCCGGCACGCCCTGGGCGCTGTTGGCGCGGCGCGAGCTCAAAGACCCAATGGGTTTCAAATGGGTGGAAACGTACGTTCCACCCCCTCCGCCGCGGCGCGATTCCCCCCCGCCCAAAAAGGAGGCGAAGCCCAAACCGATGATGAAAGCCGAGGAGATTCATCTGTGAGAAGCTTCGACCGCGACGATCACTCGCATTTTTCCCCGAGGTCGCGGTTTCGCGTGCTCAACTTGATTCGACGAGCCAATACCGGCGCGGCCGATTCGACCCGCGGGTCCATCCGCGCCGTTACCGACAAATATGATTTTACGTGCTTTAAGTCAACATACCTACAGGATGTGATATGAGCACTTCGACGACGGAAGACGTATACGGGCTCGCCGAAGTTCCCGAGGAACCTCGCCTCGCGCTCAATCTCGCCGCGGCTCGCGCCGCGGAGAAGCCCGCGGTCGCGGCGTCGACCGCGAACGGAGCGGCGGTCGAGCCGAGCGCTCCCGCCGTCGCCAAGGTGAAGAAGCTCAAAAAAGCCGCCTCGAAGGCCAAAGGATCGGGAGATCTCGCGGCCAAGGTGAAGGGGCTTTTAGGGCGTTTGAAGGCGCCCAGGAAGAGCGATCTCCCCGAGGCCGCGGGGGATGGGAACCAAGCCGCGGCGACCGCGGCGGGGACCGAGGGAACGACCAAACCCGAGGGCGATCCCAAAGATCCCAAGTCCGCCGCGGCGAAATCGCGGAAGAAAAAACGGCGCAACAGCCGCTGGGTTCTTCCCGCGTGGGCGTTGTCGGTGGTGGTGCACGTCGTCGTTCTGGGGTCGCTCGGGGCGATGACGCTCAGCTCCGAAGTTCGAACCAAAATCATGAACTTGAACACTTCGATGTTCAAGGATACGGGGGGTTCGGCCGACGAATTGACCAAAATATACGCCGAGCAGAGCAAAGCTTCGCGCGACGAGGCGGTCGGCCAGGCCGCCGACGCGGCGGGGACGAGCGGAGGCGAAACGGGGGGAGCGGCGCCGAACGCCGGGCTGGCGCTCTCGGGAGGGGGGCTCGGCGGTCCTTCGGCGACTCCCCGAGTCGGCGCGGTCGGCAGAGTGGGAGCGCGGGTCGGCGGAGCGGGCGCCGGCGACGGCAACGGACTTCCCGGCGGTTTAAAGGTGATCGCTCAGGTTTCGGGGTTGTCGATCCTTCCCGCGGCGCCGAATCGCGACCTCGGCGGGGGAGGGGGGATCGCCGGAGACGTCACCTTCGCGACCGGCGAGATCGGCGAGGCGCTCGATCAGCTCGCACGCGAAATCCTCCGCAACCTCAACGATCATCGCATCACCGTCGTCTGGCTCTTTGACGAATCCGAAAGCATGAAAGACGATCAAAAAGCGGTCAAATCCAAATTTGATCGAATCTCTCTCGCGCTCAACGAACACGTCGACGCCGAACGCAAATCGGCGAACGCGCTCACGCATACCGTGATCGGCTTCGGCAAAGATCTCCACTTCATGCTCGAAAAACCGACCGCCGACGTCTCCAAAATCGGCCAGGCGATCGATCATTTACGCGTCGACACGTCGGGGACCGAAAACGTACTCCAGGCGATCGGCGCGGTCGTCAAACATTACGGCTCGCTCATCACCAAAAATCGGCGCTTGTTGATCGTCCTCGTCACCGACGAATCGGGAGACGACGGATCGAACATCGAAGAGGCTCGACAGATCGCGGTGAGCCAAAAAGTGCCGATTTACGTGATCGGCAGGCAGTCGCTCTTCGGCTACTCCGCAGCCCACCTGCAATATATCGACCCCGTCACCAAAGACGTCTACTGGCCGACGATCCGTCGCGGTCCCGAAACCGCCGACGTCGAACTGCTGCAGTGGGACGGCCTCCACGACCGCTGGGACGAACAACCGTCGGGTTTCGCCCCCTACGAACTGGCGCGACTCGCCAAAGACACCGGCGGCATCTACTTTTTGCTGCCGAGCGAAGAATTCATGCGGGTTCGCCAACGTGAGAAAGCGTACTCGATGACGACTCTTAAAGAGTACGTACCCGATTATGAAAGCCGATCGGCGTACAACGAACGCCGCACCAAATCGCCGTTCCGCCGCGAGCTTTATCAGATCATTCAAGAGACGCGTCCCGACGGCAAAAACCCGATGTTCCAGGTGCGCCGGCATTACCCGATCGACCTTGAGAAGATGATCGTCGCGGCGAACGAGGAGGGCCCGAAATCGAACCTCCGCGTCCAGGCGCTCGTCGCGATCGAAAAACGGCTTCGCGCCCTTCAAAAAATGCGCGATCGCGAGCCCGAGAAACGGTGGCAGGCCGATTATGATCTTATGCTTGCGCAAATCGTCGCGTATCAAATCAAAAGCTTCGAATACGGCGCGTGCCTGGCCGAGATGGTGAAGACGCGTCCCCTTCCCAAAACGATGCCCACCAAAGATCTGATCGTCGAATGGGTACTTGATCATTCGAAGGATCGGAAGGCGTCTCCCGAGAAGACGCAAAAACAATACGTCGAGGCCGAACGCCTCCTCAAGCTCGTGATCGAACGCCATCCCAAAACCCCCTGGGCCGATCTCGCCCAGGACGAACTCAATCGCGGTTTCGGCGTCCAACGCAACGAGTGGCATCACAACCCCAAATATGATGAACGCGCCAAACTTGTGCCGAAATATTGAGATGATTGTTTCTGGAATTGAAGGGATTTGAGTCGCGAATCGAGAGGCGATAACCGGTACGATTGTTATCGATCCACTTGCCCCGCGTCGATCCCGGGCCGATAATACAATATGCGTCGATCTTCGCGACGTATCGACCGATTTGCGAACGAGTTGGATTTCGAGCGGACGGGTTGAGCCTTCGTTGAACGGTTTCGTTTCGCGAGAGCGTCTGCGAACCCGAGCGGCGACGGGGGAGAACCGCAATGGCTTCGCGTTCATCGTCGGTCTCGACCGACGGTACATATCGGCTCGCGGGCTGGGAGGAATCGACCCCTCCGCCGAGCGGCGCCGCGCCGACGCTCGTCGCCGATACCGGAGTCGAGCTACGCGTTTTAAACGCGACCTCGGCGCGGAAGCCGATCGATGATCTCACCGATTCGACTGGCGAACTCGCGATCAGACGCGAAGCGGCGACCGCGGTTCCCGCCGACGCGATCGAAAAGGGATCGCCGATTCCCAAAGACTCCGCGAATCGTCGCTCGAACGACGACGCCGAAAAAGCGAACCGGCCGCGCGGAGAGAACTTTTTACGTCGCATCCTGAACCGTTTGCCGCGGCGTAAAATCAAAGTTTCGGATGAAACGACGGCCGTGATCGACGCCGCCGCGGCGTCGGCGACCGCGTCTCAAAAATCAAAGCCGATTCGTCTTAAAAAGAAACGCAAGAATCGATGGGATCTCCCCGCGTGGGGGATATCGGCGGTCGTGCACGCGGCGGTTTTGGGATCGCTGGGGGCGATGAGTTTGAGCGCCGAGGTTCGATCCAAGATCATGAACTTGAACACATCAATGTTCAAAGATACGGGAGGATCGGCCGACGAATTGACGAAGATTTACGCCGATCAGAGCGACGGCCCGCGCGATCTCGCGACGGGGGACGTAAGTTCATCAACTTCGGGCTCGGGGAGCGGCGACGCGCCGCCTCGGTCCGGCGTGGCGCTCGCCGGCGGCGGGCTCGGCGGTCCTTCCGAAACGCCCCGAGTCGCCGCGGTCGGCAAGGTTGGAGCTCGCGTCGGCGGAGCGGGGGCGGGCGACGGCGCTGGGCTTCCCGGCGGGCTCAAAATCATCTCGCAGGTTTCGGGATTGTCGCTCCTTCCCGCGGCGCCCAATCGCGATTTAGGCGGCGGAGGGAGGTTGGCCGGGGACGTCTCGTTTGCGACCGGGGATCTCGGCGAGGCGCTCGATCAGCTTGCGCGCGAGATCCTCCGCAACCTCAACGAACACCGCATCACCGTCGTCTGGCTGTTCGACGAATCCGAAAGCATGCGCGACGATCAGAAGACGATCAAAGCGAAGTTCGATCGCGTCGCGGTGACTTTGAGGGAACACGTCGACGCCGACCGCAAGGCCGCGGGGGCTCTTACGCACGTCGTCGTCGGTTTCGGCAAAGACGTCCATTACGTGCTCGAAAAACCGACCGCCGATATCGATAAAATCGGCCGCGCGATCGATCATCTCCGCGTTGAAACGTCGGGGCTCGAAAACACGTGCACGGCGATTTATCAATCGATCAATCATTTCGCCGGTTTGATATCCAAGAATCGACGGCTTTTGATCGTACTTGTCACCGACGAATCGGGTGACGACGGAGCGAACGTCGAGGAGGCTCGGCAGGCCGCGGTGAGCCGGCGGGTTCCGATTTACGTTCTCGGCAGGCAGGCGCTGTTCGGATTTCCGTTCGTCACGGTACGATATGTCGATCCCGTTACCAAAGACGTTTATTATCCGTCGATTCATCGCGGGCCCGAGACCGCCGATCTGGAAATTTTGCAATGGGACGGCCTGGGGACTCGAAGCGACGAGCAGCCCTCGGGTTTCGCTCCCTACGAGCTCGCCCGCCTCGCCAAAGATTCGGGAGGGATTTATTTCTTATTGCCGAGCGAGGAATATTTAAGGGTTCGCCGTCGTGAGAAAGCGTATTCGATGACGACTCTTAAAGAATACGCTCCCGATTATGAGAGCCGATCGGTTTACGCCGAGAAGCGCAATCGATCCGACGTGGGTCGAACGTTGCATGAGATCATCGAGCGGACGCGATCGGGCGATTTCAATTATCGGCTCGGCTTTCCGGCGAGCCCCGATCTTTACGTTCCCGTTGCGATCGAGGAGATCGCCAAGGCGAAGAGTCGGCTCGATCAATTGTTGATGTTTGAAAAGCGGCTCGTCTCGCTTCAACCGGCGCGCGATAGAGAGACCGAAAAACGGCGGCAAGCGAGTTATGATCTTATTCTTGCGCAAACTGTCGCTTACGAAATTACCGCTTACGAATATATGGCTTGTTTAAAAGAGATGGTTCAAAAGCGACCCGCGCCGAGCGAGCTTCCCCGGCCCGGTTTGTCGGTGGAATGGCGGCTGGGTCATTCGAAGGAGCGGAAGGCGCCCGCGAGCGAAACCGAGAAGAAATACGCCGAGGCGAATCGGCTGATCAAGCTCGTATTGGATCGGCATCCGAACACGCCTTGGGCCGATCTGGCGCGCGATCAGCTCGACCGCGGCTTCGGCGTTTCGCGCCATGAGGCCAAATGGAGCCCCAGCCCGTCGCACGCCGAACGAGCCAAGTTTGTTCCGCATTATTGATCGATCGGGTCGAACGTCGAATCGGCGGCGATTGGATCGAACGGATCGCATACAATCGCCTGAATAATTATTGATAATCAATGATACATTGTCGTTTCGTCGTTCCGTGATTCAAAGCCGGAACGCGTCGGGAAAGCCGAGGAAAACGGGCTCGGCGACTTCGGAGTCGGCGCCGCTTGTTATCCGCTCGCATCAGTTTTGTAGATTATTGTATGTTATGTGCTCTTAGAGATCGTCAATCGGTTTTGGCGATCGGTTCCGGTTTTTCCTGGAAGTCGAGATACAACCGAGCGTTCGCGTTGCGGGCGATTTCCCGAAGCGTCGTGAGTTCTTCGAGACGCAGGAGCGCCGGATGATCGGCGTATGCTCCCGCCGACTTGTTTCGTTCATCGAGCGCTTTCAACTCGGATTTCACGGCGATTTCGCCGGCCTCGGCGGCGCTTCGAGCGTTCAAGACCGAGATCTCGGCTTCGGTTCGCGCCTCGGCGAGCAACGTGTCCAATTTTGTTTGTGCTTCGATTCGTTGGACCTCGGCCTTGGTTCGCGCCTCGACGAGTTGCGCCTGGCTCATCCTTTCGGCGGCGAGCACGCGATTCATGATCTCTTGCAGATTCCCAGGAAAAATTAAGTCTTTCACGTCGGCGCGAGAAATCGCGACTCCATAAGTTGTCGCCGATTCTTTGACGTCTCTTAAGATGTCGTCGCTGAGGCGAGTTCGATTGGTGAGGATCTCTTCAAGCGCCATCGACGCGAGGGAACGACGCGCAGCCATTTGTACATCACTATATAACCGATCCTCATGATCCGCGACCGCGTGGAGCGCCGCTTTGGGGTCGACGACCGCGAATTGCACGAGAATACTCACCCTTATCGCCACCTTATCCGCGGTGAGAATCTCTTGACCTTTGATCGTTAAATCGCGCGCTCGAACGTCGACCAAAACGATTTCGACCTTCGGTTTACGTTTCAGACCGAGCAGCCGACGAAACTTCGGAAACCGAGCGCTTCGGGGCGTTTCATAACGACCCGCTCCCGGCACCTTCACGAGGACTCCGTCTTCATACCAAAGCCCACGATGTGTGTCTTTAATAAATACTTCTCGATTGTACATTGGTCGATTTTCCGTTTTTGGAATTGATGTCGAATGTCGTAGTAAGCTCGAATCCGTCCGATTCGATGAAACGGCGATATCCCGTAAAAACCAATCGAAGAGTCTTTCGGCAAGCCGATCGGCCGACTTGACAATCGATTGCTACTCAATACGCCTCGCTCACCCTCCGATTCTCTAACGAATGGATTCACCAAAGATCGAAAACGTTCGCGCACGGTTCGAAAAAACCGGCCCCGAGGCGCGGACGAGTCGGTTGATCGGCGGCTTGTGATTCGGCTGAACGTTCCCGTCGCTGAAACAGTCGGGGGGACGCCAAAAGGCCGCGTTAATCCAGTCCGGCCGGGGCCGATTTCATCATACAATTCTCGCGATTCAAATCAAGCTCGAATCCTATGTTTCGTAAGAACCTTTGATATCAATTGACGATTCATTACGAGACGAGAATCGAAAGCCGACAATTGAAAATCCAAGCGTCCGGGATTCTCTCGACGACTCGACCGAAAAAACCGTCTCACGAGAATCGTTCGGCGACGAATCCGGCGGCGAGTTTTCCAAATCAAAAACTCGCCGGCGCCGGCGCAATCCGAGTTATAGGAGTCGATTAATATCATTCCAATTTCGTCCACCGAATCGGGAACGGCGGCCTGATTTTCGACTCAAAATTTGTTTTACGAAATGACAATGATCCGTATATTATCATGGCTCAAAAACTTGCTCGATCCGTTCGATCTCAAATACAATCATGACGTGATCGTGCTTTTTATCAATTATATGATAGAAATAACGATTGTAAAATCGCTCGATCATGCATGCGATAGTCGCGAATCGATTCGCGGCGCCTCGTCAGGCCGCATAATAATATACATTCGTCAGTTTTCCCCTTCAATCCAATATCTATCGCGATTTGTAGACGGGGGTTAGACTAAATGTAGACGGGGGTTAGACTAAATGTCGTCGCGTTCCGAACGGCGATCGTCGCGCGGCGTATCCGGTCCAATCGTCAAAAAGAAACTCTCGACGCGAGATCTGCGATCATGGCGGGACCGTTTCCCGGAATGGACCCTTACATCGAGCTCCAGGCTGCATGGCCCGACTTTCATAACGCCTTGATCGCCGAGATCCGCAATCAACTGGGAGCGAGCCTTCCCGAAGGTTATATCGCTCGGGTCGACGAGCGAATCGAAGTCGCAAACCGGTCGCAACAGTCGCCTGATTCTTCTCATAAAGATGTGTTGGTTAAGCGTTTCGACAAGATCATCAAGAACCCCGAAGCCGCATCGTCCAAAACGCCCGCGGCGACACTCGAACCGAGGTTGATCGAGATCCTTGACCGCGATCCCGATGAACATAAAATCACTTGGGTTGAGATTCGTTCGATTCCAGACCTCGAACTCGTGACGACGGTCGAGGTTCTTTCCCCAATCAATAAATATGGGCAAGGACGCCGCGCGTATTTGGAGAAGCGCGATCGGCTGCATGAGTCGCGGATGAACCTCGTTGAGATCGACCTGCTCCTCGAGGGCTCACCCCTTCCGATGAAAGAGCGGATCGAACCCGGCGTGTATTACGCGGTCGTAGCGCGAGGTGAACGGCTTCCAACGGCGGAAGTGTACGTGTGGACCGTTCGGGATCCCTTGCCTCGACTGCCGATTCCGCTTCGCGAGCCCGATCCCGATGTTTTGATCGATCTATCGGACGCGGCGACCCGCGTCTACGAATCGGGTCGCTACGCACGCACGCTTCGATACGTCACGCAGCTCCCTGAAACCACGACGCTCAACCCCGACGACCGCGCCTGGGTTGAGTCGCACGTCCGGCGGATATCGGAGCGCCAAGAGAGCTGAAGCGTCGTATTTCGTCGATTGCATTACTATATAAACATTCTGAAGGTCGACTTAATTAACCTCTAAAAATTATCTCCATGATATTGTATGCGAATAAAAAATTTCTCTGCGATCGTTTAACGGAGCGCGGCGCGAGGCCGATCGACGATCGGCGATCGGTCGACCGCGGAACTTAGGCTAGGCGCGGAACCGATTTTGGAGAGAATATCCGTCGAGATCATCTCTATTTCGCGGCGATCGATCGATCGTTCCGCCCAGGATGGGACGGGAGTCGGGCCATGGCGGGCCGAATCGAAGAGGATTTGCATCGGACGAGACCGACCCTCTCGGTCGTCGTCCCCGCGCACAACGAGGCTGAGAGCCTTCCGCGACTCGTCGACGAGATCGTCACGGCGCTTCTGCCGCTTTGCGGCGGATCGAGCGGGAATTCCGCTGATCGAAGCGAGCGAATCAATGCCGAGGAACAAGTGGGGCGTGCATCCTCGAAGCAAGCGAGTCGGCCCCTTAAAAACGGCTTCGAGATTGTGATCGTCGACGACGGTTCGACCGACGCCACGCGAGGCGTTCTCCGCGAGCTCAATGT
>JAKBCQ010000045.1 GCA_021807585.1 Planctomycetota bacterium
CAGTCGATCCAAAATGAACAAGATCGTCGGCGACGACATGTTGCCGTGCTCGGCTAAAACGCGCAGCGACGGTTCAATCGCGCTCCGATCGAGCCCCGCGGCCTCGGCCACAGCCGACAAAATGCGCGGACCGCCGGGATGAATCGCCCACGAACCGATCGAATCGACCGAGAGCGACCGTCGCGAAAGCCAAGCGTCGAGCCACGGACGAAGACGATTACCGATCAATTCGGGTACGCGCGAAGATAACGTCATCTCAAATCCGTGATCGCCGATCCGCCACGACATCGCGTCCTCCGAATCGTCGATCAACGTCGACCCCGTCGCGACCAAACGATAAACCCGATCGCTCGATCGTCGTACGAGTTCGCCGACCTCCGTCCCCTCCCGCACGCCCACGAACGCCGCCGAACCGTCGGCGAAGAGAGCGTTCGAGACGATCTTGTTCGCGTCCCAGCCGTATTGATGGTGCAGGCTGCAAAGCTCGACGGCGCAGACGAGCGGACGCGCCGACCGATCGGCTTCGACGAACGCCTCGGCGACCCTCATCGCGTTGATCAACGCATGACATCCCATAAATCCCACATGAACCCGCGCGACGTCGCGATCTAACGGCAATTGCTTGATTAACAATACGTCAAAACCGGGAGCGTGAAAACCCGTACATGAAACGGTGATCAGATGCGTGATCGTTTTGGGGTCGATGCCGGCTTCGGCGATCGCGGCTCGGCACGAAGCCAAGGCCAAGCCTTGCGCCTCGGCCTCGTATTGTCGCATCCGTTCGCTCGTCGAGGGGCTTTGGTCGACGAAAAACGATTGACGCTCGGAAAGATCCCCCGTCGACGCGTTCAACAAAACCGAGCCGCGACTCTCGACCCCCGACCGCCGATAAAGCTCGTCGAACAACCGCTCGTGCTCGGAGGTTTGGCACGAGAAGCGTCGCATGATCGCGGCGGCGTCGGCCCTGCCGATGCGATGCGGCGGAACGGCCGTACCGATCCCGGCGATTATCATGAGAGTGTCTTTAATTGGATATTTGAGGACATACGGTCGGGCTCGCGTTGATTCTACGAATTATCATGTCGGCGATCGCCGGCGTTCGCTCGGCTAGTTTCGCTACGAGTCCGGCGAGCCGCGGTCGTCTGAGTGTGAACGCCAATCCGCGACAAACGAGCGTCGATCGACCGATCAGCAGCCGATGCGTTTCGATCCATTCGCGCTCGATCGCGCTCGTCCATCGCTCGATCCCCTCGAGAGCGATCGGGACGCCCGCCGAGGCCGAACTCAGCGCCCAGCCGATCCCTTCGCCCGTAAAAGGTTCAATATATCCCGCGGCGTCTCCCAGTATAATCAGCCGACGCGCCGCGACGGGACGCGTCGACCTCGAGAGCGCGACCGTTCCCCGCCATGAGCCGTCGTCGTCCGATTGAATCGCGGGAAATCCCGCCTCGCGAAGAATCGCGGCCGCGGCCCGCGCGGAGGATTCGCATGCTTTGATAAACGCTTTATCAAACGCCGCTGCGACGTTCAAGCTTCCGTCCTCCACGCGAACGAGCCCCACGTATCCATGGCGACCGATCGCCATGTGTATCGTCTTATCGTTATACGCGCTCGAGCCCGCATCGACCACGCGGCCCGCGCCGATCCTCGATCGAGCCGCGATCCGAGTTCGGATGCTCGGTTCGCCTTCAAGAGCCGCGTTTCCGAGCCCCGACGCCGCCGCGACGACGCGCGCCCGGGCGTGAATCGTTCGTCCGTGTCGTTCGAGCCGAACGCCTCGAGTCGTATTGTCACAGACTTCGATCGTCGCGTGAGTTTCGGCCAAGAACCGCGCTCCCGCGGCGATCGCCGCTTCAACCAGCGCGTTATCGAACCTCGTTCGCGAGATCGCCTTACCCAGCAAAGCATGCCGGTGAATTGAACATCCACGAACGCCGAGATGAAAGTGTTCTAATGCGATTCCGCCGATTCGATCGACGAGCGTTCCCAAACCCTCGTCGTTCAATACGGCGAGGGCGCGACGGTTGACGCACGATCCGCAAACTTTGGCTCGCGGGAATGCTTTTTTATCGACGAGCAAAACGTTTACTCCGGCGAGCGCGAATCGCCGCGCCGCGAGCGCCCCGGCGGGTCCCGCGCCGACGACGATCGCGTCCCACACGTGTCTTTGTGCCTCGTCGAGGTCGATCGTGGCGGGCGTCATTCTCGGCTCCAGGAGAGGAGGAAACGTTGCGGCCAATGACGCGTGAGGGTCGCTTGGTCAAGTCCGGCGCGGTCGGCGAGGCGTTTGGCCTCGTCGATCGTGAACGCCGCGGAGACCGAAGCAGGGCCGTCGAAACGAACGACTTTCGAGCGGCTTAAGATTCGGCATCCCAGCCATGCCATCGCATAGCCGAGCCCGCCGCGGATGAGGTCGTTGACGAGAACCAATCGCCGTGTCACGGTCGCCATCCGGCGCAAGAGCGCAACGGCTTCATCCTCGTCGAGGTGGTGGAGGAAGAGCGAGCACATCACGACATCATACGCTTCCGGAAGCGGTCCACCCAGAGCGTCCCGGACGAAGAACCTCGCGTCGGCGCGGAGCGATACGGCGGCTCGCGTTGCGAATTCGATCGCGACGGGGCTGATATCGCAGCCTTCGACTTGGATGTTGAGTCGAGCCCTCGCGGCTCTTTTGGAGAGACGCGAGGCGACGTCTCCCCCTCCGCACGCGAGATCGAGCACGCGAATCGGCGCGGGGGATCGTTCGCGAGCGAGCCGAGCGATCGCGGGCCAAACGATCGCGTCGCTCCGGCTCAACACGTTGATCCTCTCGAGCCCGCGAAGCGCCTCGACGTGGAGATCGGCGTCGAGATCGGGTTGATCCATGATCTCGGGCGTGCGCAATCGAACCGAGAGATCGGGGGTTTTCCGAGACGGCATAAAATGTCTTCAGGTTATGTAAAAGAATGTTCACATAAGATCGCCGACACGCGGGTCGATCACCGGGAGCGGGGTTCGACTTTGAGCAGGTGGCGGACGAAGAAATCGCGGCGGCGACGTTCGGCGTATTTCCCTCCTCCCCCGTGGTCGACTCCCGGAACGACAAGTAAATCAAAATCTTTGTCGGCTTTGATCAAAGCGTTCACCACCTGCATCGTCGAAGCGGGGTCGACGTTGTGATCGAGCTCTCCGACCATCAATAACAACTTTCCCGTTAATTTGTGCGCGACGACGACGTTCGATTGCTCGGCGTAGTGCGGGCCGATCGGCCAACCCATCCATAATTCGTTCCACCAGATTTTGTCCATGCGATTATCGTGGCAGCCGCAATCCGACACGGCGACCTTGTAAAAATCGCCGTGCCACAGAAGAGCGCCGAGCGAGTTTTGTCCTCCCGCCGAGCCTCCGTAGATTCCCACGCGGGTTAAATCGAGATACGGGTATTTGGCGGCGGCTGCTTTGAGCCAAAGGATTCGATCGGGAAAGCCCGCGTCGGCGAGGTTTTTGCAGCAGACGTCGTGGAACGCCTTGGAACGGTTCGAAGTCCCCATGCCGTCGATCTGAACGACGATGAAGCCGAGTTCGGCGAGCGATTGCATCGGCAAATACGGAGCGAACCGCTTGGGCACGAACGAACCCTGAGGGCCGGCGTATATCGATTCGATCACGGGATATTTATGTGAAGGGTCGAAATTGGTGGGACGAATGATCACTCCGTAGATATCGACGACTCCGTCGCGTCCTTTGGAGACGAACCGTTCGGGGGCGCGCCACGACGTCGCGAGCAAGGCCGACCAGTCGCCGCGCTCAACCTCGATCAAGAGAGCGCCGTCGTCGGTTCGGCGCAGATCGACGACGGGGGGAAGATCGACGCGCGAATAACGGTCGAGATAATAGCGACGATCGGGGGAGTAAGTGATCTCGTGCGTGCCGTCGCCGGGGGTTAGATCGACGAGCCCCGATCCGTCGAACGCGATCCGGCAGTAATGGATGTAATACGGATCCTGGCCGGCTACGAGCCCTCCCGCGCGAAACCAGATTTCGCGTCTCGCCTCGTCGATCTTATCGATCCCGCGGACGATCCATTCGCCCCTGGTGATTTGATTTTTGACGTAACCCGTCGTCCGATCGATGAGATACAAATGATTCCAGCCGTCGCGTTCAGACATCCAGATAATCTCATTCGTATCGTCAAAATAATAGGCGAATTGTTTATGCGCATAATCGATGAACGTTTTGCTCGTTTCGTCGATCACGGCGCGGGTCGCCCCGGTGCGCGCGTCGACGCCGACCACGCGGAGAACCTGATGACCGCGCCCGTTGTAAACGAAGGTGAACTCGCCTCCGTCTTTACGAATTCGGATATGATTGATTTCGTACGGGTTTGAGAAGAGCGTATCGGCGATCGGGATCTCTTTTTTCGTCGCGATCTCGAAGAGGTGCGGTTTACTGATCGGAACGCGATCGCCCGGTTTGAGGTAATCGTACGAGAGGAGTTTGGGTTGAAGCCGATCGGCGGGGGACGACTGAACGAGGTGAACCTTGCGGTCGTCTCCTTTGGCGGTTCGGATCGCCACGAAGCGGGACGAATCGGGGAACCAATAGACGCCTGATTCGTACGCGTCGGAATCGGTCCCCTCGCTCGTGAGCTTTGTTTCGGCTTTTGATTTCTTATCGATTAAAAGCACATTATTATCTTGAATTTTGACGGTCCACGCGCCGTCGGGGGAATCGGCGCCGCGGGGCGAATCGGGTTGTTCGCGCAATCCCCTCGGTTCTCGACCCCGGCCTCGACCCGATTCGGCGGGAGGCTCGGACAAGAGATCGGCCGCGGGGAGCTTTTCGCCGGTCGTAATCGTATTTTTTGTGCGATCATATTTCCACGCTTTGCCGTCAAATTCAAAGCGGATCGAGCCGTCGTCGTCGAAGGCGATGCGATCGAACGGGAGTTTTTTGGGGTCGATCGACTTGGCCGATTCTTTGGCGAGCGTCTGAGCGAGCGCGAAGTGATCGAACGCGGGGGATCGTTCTTTTTTGATCGCGTCGACGACGAGGAATTCTTTCACCCCTTCGGCGAGATCGACGCGATACCAGAATCGATCGTTTCCCGCGAACCAGTGGGGCGTCACGCGATCGCGAAAAACCTTGCCGCGGGCGGTCTCCGCGAGCCGATCGGCTCGGTCGTAATCGGCGATCGTCCCCTGTCCCCGCGCCTCGGCGTCGAAGACGGCGGGCGCCAAAATCAATAAGTAGATTACGAAATAGAGAGATGAGCGATTAAGCTGATCGGCGATCCGGCGGTTCATCGGGGTCGTCCTCGATACGCGTTGCGGGTTACGGTTTGTGATCGGTCGATTCGAGGCGGTCGAGGAGTCCCTCGACGATCGTACGTTGTTCGCGGATGTGCGCGGCGAGAGCGCGGGAGGCGCGGCGGTGATCGCGATCGATCAGCGCCGCGAGGATCTCGGCGTGGCGCTCGGCCATCGCGGCGACGACGCTCGCCTCGGGCGCCGCGTAATCGAACAACGCCGAATAGAACGCTCCGTGCTCCTGAAAAAATCGAATGATATATGTGTTTTCAGACTTTTTAATAAGATATTCATGCAGGGAATTATCGATTTTCGGATCGTGCGCGCGAGGCAAGTTGCGGGCGAGGATCCGTTTGAGGTCGGAGATTTCGAGCCTCGGCGCGGCGAGTTCGAGCGCCTTGAGTTCGAGGGTTTCGCGAACGACGAGGTAATCGCGCATGTCGGCGACGTCGAAATCGCGCGGTCGCCAGCCTTTCCTTGGGATATGGACGAGCAAACCTCGGCCGCAGAGACGACCGAACGCGTGACGGACGACGGTTCGGCCGACGCCGAGGCGGCGCGCCGTCGCCTCTTCGCGGAGGTAGTCGCCGTTTCGTCTCAGGCTCGCGACGATCGCTTCTTTGGCAAGTCGATCCTCGATGCGGCGCGCGCGATCAATCGGCGAATCGATCTGTTTATGCTTTGTTCGCGCGAGAAATCGAGATTTATTGGATATTTTCGATCGGCCGGGGTCGACCGACACGCGGCCGTCGTCGTTGCGGACGAGCAATCCCTCGGCGACGAGTTGGTCGATCGCCTGCCGAACGGGTTTATGACTGACGCCGTAGCGATCGGCGAGCGCCGCGAGGGTGAGCCGGGAGGGGTCGGTTTCGCCGCCGCCGAGACGCTCGGTAAGATCGCGCTTGATGTAATCGCGGAGCGTCGTTCGCATCGGAAACAAACCTCGAATCAAACCGATTAATACGTGAATTCGCTCGCGGCGGTCGTCTCGTCGGCTACGGATCGCGTCGATCGACGCGGATCAATGAAGCGATCCCGCGAGGCGATTGACTTTTCAACCGAATCGATTATTCTTGCCCTTGTGTGCAAAGTCAAGAACGTCGCGCCGAGGGTGTCCGGTCGATTTCGAGATCGAGAACGACGGGCGATTTGTAAAGAGAAAAGACATGAGCAAACCAAGATGGACGGGGGTTTATCCCGCGGCCTCGACCGAGTTCAAGGCGGATCAATCGCTCGACGTCGCCGCGACGATCAAGCATGTTGATGCGATGATTAAAGCAGGCGTGCACGGGATGATCGCGCTCGGGACGGTCGGCGAGAACTGTTCGCTCGAATATCACGAGAAGCTCGATCTGTTGCGCGCCGTCGTTTCGAGCGTGAAGGGGCGCGTACCGGTGTTGACGGGGGTGGCCGAATACACGACGGCGCTTGCGCTTAGGTTCGCAGCCGACGCGGCCAAGATCGGCGTCGACGGCCTGATGGTGCTGCCGGCGATGGTTTATAAGTCGGACCCGCGCGAAACCATCGCGCATTTTCGAGCCGTCGCCGGCGCGACCGATCTGCCGATCATGGTTTACAACAATCCCATCTCATATTCGGTCGACATCACGCCCGAGATGTTTGTCGAACTCGCCGACGTGAAGACGATCGTCTCGATCAAGGAATCGTCGGAGAACGTGCGCAGGATCACCGATTTGAGGAACCTTTGCGGCGATCGTTTTTCGGTCGTCTGCGGGGTCGACGATCTCGTGCTCGAAAGCATTTTGCTCGGCGCCGACGGTTGGGTTTCGGGGCTCGTCAACGCGTTCCCGGTCGAGAATCGGCTGCTCTGGGATCTCGCGACCGAAGGTCGCTGGGCCGAGGCTCGCGAGGTGTATCGCTGGTACACCCCCCTGCTCCACCTTGATACCTATGTGAAGCTTGTTCAATACATTAAGCTCGCGAACCAGGAGACGGGCTTCGGTTCCGAGACCGTCCGCGCTCCCAGGCTGCCCCTCGTCGGCGAGGAACGCGAACGGATCCTCGCGATCATCCGCAAGGCGATCGCGACGCGTCCCGACCCCGCCAAATACGGCAAATGACGATCGACTCGGCTCGTCGCGGACGATTTCCTCGAGATCATATTAAAGATCGGTATTATCTTGAAATCATTGAGCTGCTACATGAAGACATCAAGCCGCATTGAGGTCGTCGACACGCACACCGAGGGGGAGCCGACCCGGGTGATTCACGCGGGGGGGCCCGATCTGGGGTCGGGAAGCATGGCCGATCGGCTCGCGGTCTTTCGAGAAAGGTATGATCACATCAGGACGGCGGTCGTTTGTGAGCCGAGGGGATCGGACGTGATGGTGGGGGCGATCGTGCTCGAACCGGTCGATCGTTCGAACGCCGCTGGGGTGATTTTTTTCAACAACGCGGGATATCTGGGGATGTGCGGTCACGGGACGATCGGCACGGCGATCGCGCTCAAGCATCTGGGACGGATCGGCCCCGGCGAGCATCGTTTGGAAACCCCGGTCGGCGTCGTCTCGATCACGGTCGACGCGGGGGCTCGGGTGACGGTCGACAACGTCGAGAGCAGGCGGACGCTCAAAAACGTTTCGGTAAACGTTCCCGGGATCGGCGGAGTGACGGGAGACGTCGCGTGGGGAGGGAATTGGTTTTTTCTGATTCATGAACATCAAGAATCGATTGAATTAGCAAATGTTGAGCGATTGACCGATTTCTCCTGGCGGGTGCGCAAGGCGCTCGCTGCGGCGGGGATTATGGGGGACGACGGCGGGGAGATCGATCATATCGAGCTGTTCGGTCCTTCTCGGCGGTCGGGAATCGACGGTAAGAATTTTGTGTTGTGTCCCGGCAAGGCTTATGATCGTTCGCCTTGCGGGACGGGGACGAGCGCCAAGCTCGCGTGTCTCGCGGCCGACGGGAAGCTCGGCGAGGGGGCGATTTGGCGACAAGAGGGGATCGTCGGCGGCGTGTTCGAGGGTTCGGTGCGGATCGTCGACGGCAAGATTCTGCCTAGAATCAGCGGGACGGCGTACGTGAACGCCGTCGCTTCGATCGTCCTCGATCCCGACGATCCGTTCGTTTATGGAATCAAAGCATGAGTGCATCTTCAGATCATGTGATCGTGATCGGCGGCGGGGTGATCGGCGCGGCTTGCGCGTATTATTTGGTCGAATCGGGACGGCGGGTTTCGATCGTCGACCGAGGCGTGTTCGGCGGAGGGAGTTCGGGGGGAAATTGCGGTTATGTTTGCCCGAGCCATGTGTTGCCGCTCGCCGAGCCTGGAGCGGTCGCTCGGACGATTCAGGCGATGCTGGCGCCCGATTCGCCGTTTTCGATTAAGCCGAGGATCGATCCGGGGCTTTGGATCTGGCTGTTAAAGTTCGCGTCGCGGTGCAACCGACGAGACATGCTCGCCGCGGGGCGCGGCGTGCAGCCTTTGCTCGAATCGTCGCTCGAGCTTTATCGCGAGTTGATCGCCGGGGAAGCGCTCGATTGCGAATGGCGGACCGAGGGGCTCTTGTATGTTTATAAAGATAAACATGCGATGGAAGAATACGCCGCGACCGATCGGTTGCTGACCGAGGAATTTCACCTGCCGGCGCGGCGGATGGACGGCGACGAGGCGGTCGCTTTCGAGCCGGCTCTCAAGCGAGGGCTCGCGGGGGGTTGGTATTACGAAAACGACGGTCACTTGCGCCCCGATAAGTTGATGGCTTCGCTCCGGAAAAAGCTCGAATCGCGCGGAACGACGGTGATCGAGAACGCCGAGGTTACGGGGTTTCGTCGCCGCGGCGAACGCGCGACCGCGGTCGTTACCAAAACAGGCGATTATGAAGGCGATTGTTTTGTCGTCGCCGCGGGGGCTTGGACGCCGTTTCTGGGTGAGGAGTTGGGGTGTAGGCCGCCGATTCAGCCCGGCAAGGGTTACAGTTTAACGATGCGGAGGCCCGAGAGGTGTCCGGCGAGGCCTTTGATTTTTCCCGAAACGAGGGTCGCGGTTACTCCTTTCGATTCGGGTTATCGGCTCGGTTCGACGATGGAGTTTGCGGGATATGACGAATCGATCAAACAGTCGCGTTTGGAATTGCTCAAGCGAGGCGCCGAGCCGTATCTGGTCGAGCCTTATCGCAAGCCGATCGATGAGGAGTGGTACGGTTGGAGGCCGATGACTTACGACGGATTGCCGATCATCGATCGCGCTCCGGCGCTCGATGAGAACGTTTGGATCGCGGCTGGTCACAACATGCTGGGGATTTCGATGGCGCCG
>JAKBCQ010000046.1 GCA_021807585.1 Planctomycetota bacterium
CACGGGTCAGGCGGCGATGCGGGAACTGATCGGTCGGTATCACGACGCTGTTGCGCGGTACATTCGGCTCAAACTCCGCGATCCGAATCTGGCGGATGAGGTGCTGCAGGAGTTTTGGACGAAGTTACTGACGCACAAGTTGGCGGGCGCGGACGGCGCGAAAGGACGATTTCGCGATTATCTGCGGACGGTATTACATCGGTTGATCATTGATCACTTTCGGGGTCGCAAGATTCAATCGTTGCCGCCGGGTGATTTGCTTGATCCGTCGGTACCCGATGTGGAATACGACCAGGTTTGGCGCGAGGCCGTGATCAAACGCGTTTGGTCGCGGCTGGAAACGTTTGAGGCGTCGACGCCGAAAAATCGGTACGCGACGGTGTTGCATTTGCGGGTCGATTACCCCGACGCTCCGATCGAAGAGATCGCCAAGATCATGGCGGATCAACTTGGCCAGATTGTGACACCTGAGGCGTTTCGCAAAACATTACAGCGAGCACGACTCAAATTTTTTGAATTATTGAAACAGGAACTGCGCGAGACGATCAATCCGGCGACTCCCGAGGATATCGACGACGAGATTTTCCAACTCGGACTGGGTCATCTTTATAAACGGAACCTTGGCGCTCGTAAGGAGTAAGGATTTTTTGCGCGAGTCAAGTGCAAGTGCTTTTGGGGGTTCGCGCACGCGTTGTAGCAATCATGATTCACCGGTTCGGTGAATCTTCGAAATATTTCCCCGTCGCTTGACCATGCCCAATTTACTGTTAGATTTGAATATGAGGCTCGAGTCGTTTCCACGCGAGTGGAATACGGATCGACTTCGGGCCGATATTTCGCATTGCCCCAAGTTTTACCTCGGAGAGGAACGGCGATGCTGGTTCTTTCTCGCAAGAAGAATGAAAGCATAATCATCAACGATCACATAACGGTGACCGTCGTCGAGATCCGGGGCGATAAAGTTCGCCTTGGAATCGACGCGCCGAAGGATATTTCGGTTCACCGTCGTGAGATTTTCGAGGCGATACAGAATCAGGCGAAGTCACGCGAGGCTTCGGCCCCGGCCGCGACCCCGGTTCTTCCCGATCCCAATCCCCGTTAAGTCGATCCGATCCACGCCGAATCGCACGTCTCGAAAATCCCACCACGACGATGTTTTCCGAACATGCCGGCCGGCTTCAGCCGCCACGAAGCATCGTTGACAGTCGTTGAAATTGTTCTTCATCGTGAAAATCGACGACAATTTGTCCCCGATTTTGACCTCTCAGGCGAATCAGCACGGGGGTCCCAAAACGTTGGTGAAGGTGCTGTTCGAGCTCGACAAAATGCGGCGCGCGCGCCTCGGCCGCGGTCGCCGACGGTTCGCCGGGATCTTTCCGAATCCGCGTTTTGGCGGGGATCGGCTCGCCGCTTGAAACGAGCGATTCGGTTTGCCTGACGGTGAGCCCTTCGTTCATCACGCGTCGGTACGCGTCGACTCGTTCTTCCTCATTGGGAAGTCCGAGCAAAGCGCGCGCGTGGCCCTGGGTGATTTTTTTGTCCCGGACGGCGTCTCGCACCTCGTCAGGAAGATCGAGAAGCCGCAAGAAATTGGCGACCGTCGATCGGTCGACTCCAAGTCGACTCGCGAGTTCCTCCTGCGTTCCACCGTAATGATCGAGATATGATCGAAATGCGTTTGCTTTTTCGAGAGCGTTGAGATCCTCTCGCTGAAGGTTCTCTACCATCGCGAGCTCGTGGACGCGCTGATCGTCAAGCTCAAGCACTCGTGCGGGGACTTCATGAAGCTGCGCCTCGATGCTCGCACGGAGGCGTCGCTCTCCCGCGATCAGTTGAAATCGATCGTGATGCGGACGCACCAGAATCGGCTGAAGCATGCCGTGCTGACGGATCGAATCGGCGAGCGACGCGATATCGACGGGGTTGAAATCGCGTCTCGGCTGGTAAGGATTGGGGTCGATTTGATCGACGGGAATGTGGAGCATTTCAGCCGAGTCGAGCGTGGCGGCTTCGAGCCCCCCCTCTTCGCGCCCAAGCAGCGCTTCCAATCCGCGTCCGAGTCGTCGCTTATTCACGGTCGATGACCTCCATGACCAATTCCGTATACGCCCGCGCGCCGCGCGCCCGGGGAGCGTAATCCAGCACGCTCAAGCCGTGACTAGGAGATTCACTGATGTGTACATCTCTGGGAATCAAACTTTCAAAAACGGTGTCGGCGAAATAGCCGCGAACCTCGGCGGCGACTTCGTTCGAGAGTTCGAGTTCGGGATCGTACATCGTGAGGACGATTCCGCCGATTTCGAGTCTGTGGTTATCGCGCGCTTTGCTTTGTCGCGCCAGCTCGATGATTTGCGAAAGCCCCTCCATCGCAAAATATTCACATTGGATCGGGATATAAACCTCGTGCGCCGCGGCGAGCGCGGCGCGGGTCAATTGGCCCAGCGACGGCGGACAATCAAGGAAAATATAATCAAGCTCTGATAGCTCTGTGTTGAGCTGTCGACGAAGGCTCGAAGCGCGTTCACGATTGGATGCCGAGAGAGCGTCGGCGTCGGTGAGGCTGTGCGAGCCCGGCAGAACCCGGAGGCGATCCTGGGTGGTGGCGACGATCGATTCGCCGATCGGTTGCCCCGCGACGAGCGGGTGCCTGAGCGCCGGCTCGACGCCGAGTCCCGAGGTCGCGTTGCATTGGGGGTCGATATCGACGACGAGCGCGGTTCGTCCCGCCTTGGCCAGGCCCGCAGCCAGGTTGATGGCGGTCGTCGTTTTGCCGACCCCACCCTTCTGGTTGGCGATGCTGATGATTTTGGCCACGTCCTTGAGCCTTTCTCGTCGATTCGCGAGCGATCGGTCGCGGGTTTGCGCGTCGCTCACGGCGGGATCGTAGCCGGGGTTGAAACCTGTGTAAAGCTCAAGATCGCCGTGTCAAGCCGCGAATTCACCTCGCTTCCTCGGTACGTCCACGCTCAATTGGCGCGTCCCAGGTATTCGCCCGTTCGCGTGTCGACTCGTACGGTCGTCCCCTGTTCAAGGTGCTCTGGAACCTGGATCACGAAGCCCGTCGTCAGGGTTGCGGGTTTGGTTCGACCCGTCGCCGAATTGCCGCGGACTCCGGGCGCGGTTTCGACGATCGTCAATTCGACGGTGTCGGGAATTTCCACCCCGATCACCTCGCCGTCGACGACCAGCGCCTCGATCCCCTCCATGTTTTCCGTCATGTAGGGAGCTTGATCCGTTAGATCGTCCAGAGAGAAGGAAAACGGATTGAAATCGGTCGAATCCATAAAATGGAATTCGTCGGGATCGCGATAGAGGAATTGCGCGGCGCGGCGTTCGAAACCCACTTCTTTGAGCGTATCACCGCCGCGGAACGTTTTATCGACGCGGGTGCGAGTTTTGAGGTTGCGCGCTTTGATTTTGTACAGCGTCGCGGCGCCGCGAGCCGACGGTGTTTGAACTTGAATGTGTTCGATCATATGAGCAGCGCCGTCGATCTCGACGACCATGCGACGCTTGAAATCCTTGGCGGGAACCACCGGGTGGACCTTTCTATTCGTTGAACGACGCCCCCGCGCCGCGAGAAATCGGCCGAGCGACCGGGATCAATTCGATCGCCGATGGTACGCCAAGGGGTGTCGGCTCGTAAAGTCCCCTCGGGATCGCTCGTTTGTCCGATCCTTATCGTTGGAAGATCGATCTCCAAGCCGGCTTGCGTCGATCGCTTCACGGTCCTAAACTGACATTATTCTCGTTGAACCGTGAACGGATCGATATCGCGCGATGCGCGCCGCGATTCGGCGCAGCGTCGGCGGTCGGGCGTGACCACTAGCGAATCACGCCTCGGGTTCAATTTGGAAACGGACCGAGGATCGAGCGTCCATGCCCATCGAATCGAGCGATTACGACGAAGCCGAATTGCTGGCCGAGTGTCAGCGTGTGATCGAATATGAATTCCAAGATTTGGATTTGTTGCGATCGGCGCTGACGCACGCGTCGGGGGCGAATCATCGGTTGGCTTCGAACGAGCGCCTCGAATTCCTCGGCGACGCGATCCTGGGGGCGATCGTTTGTGAGATGCTCTACCGGGCTTTTCCCCAGAACCTCGAAGGCGAACTGACGCGGATCAAGTCGGTCGTGGTTTCGCGCCGAACGTGCGCCAAGATTTCGCGAAAGCTCGCCTTACATCGATTCTTGGTGTTGGGGAAGGGGATGGCGACGAGCGCCCTCCCTCCTTCGTCGGCGCTTGCCGATGTATTTGAAAGTTTGGTCGGCGCGATTTATCTTGACGGCGGGATCGAGGCCGCGCGGCGATTCATCACGAGTCAAATTGAATCCGAGATCGAGTCGACAGTCGACGGAGAAACCGGCACGAATTATAAAAGCAATCTGCAACAGCTCGCGCAGCGCCGCTTCGGCGCGACGCCGATTTACACGTTGCTCGATGAAAAAGGTCCCGATCATTTGAAGTGCTTTAAGATTTCGGCGCGGATCGGCGCTCGGTTATTCGCCGCGGCTTGGGGGCCGAATAAAAAGGACGCCGAACAACGAGCCGCTTGGAACGCGCTCAACCAGATCGAAGGTCGCCCCGTTCCGTTTGAATGCGATTGAACCGCGCGGTTCAAGCGGCCCCTGATCTGTTCGATCCCCCTCCGATCGTCGCGTCCGACCCGAACTCATAACGCCAATGGAATTCATCAATGATGTGGGATTACTCAATCGATTCCATGATCGATTTTTCATCATTCGGTGGGACTCGGCTTCGACCGATCGTCCCCCGTCGTGACGCGATCGAATTGAGGTCGAAGTGAGCGGATCGCTGGTCGCCGATCTCGGGCTCGGGCCGCAAACGTGGCTGTTCGTGACGTTCCTTTCGTGCGTCGCGCTCTTCTTCAAATTCCACCGGATCTGGAGCATCCGTAACCTCGATCTGATGCTCTTATTCGCACCCGCTCCCGGATTGTTGGCTCTCGTCGGCGCGGGCTCGGCGCATTCGAGATTCGCATTCGTTTGGCTCCTGGGGGGAACGACTCTGATCCTGCTCCGCTGCATCGTCGATCTGGGACTGACGCGACGCCCCTTGCTCGAGCCGAATTTAAACGCGGCGGGGTTGATCTGTTTGATGACGGGGGTTTTGGGGTTATTGCTCGCCGAAACGATTCAACTTCCTCGACAAATGGGAATGGCGCGAAATCCCGCCGACCCGGGCGAGAAGGCCGATCCCCAAGGACTGTCGAGACGCTCTACCAAGACGACGAGCGATCTCCCCGCTCGCGTCCTCAAGGCCGCCCCCCTGCCCCCGTCGTTAAGGCGAAGCACGCCTCAGGTGATCCTTTCGCGCGTTCTCGCGATGACGGCTCACCTCGCATTGATCGCGGGGTTAATCGTCATTTGCCGACGTCATTTCGAACGACCAATCGCGGGCTTGGCGTGCGCCGCGTGTTATATGATTTTGCCCTACACGCGCATCGCGATCGTCGACAGCGGTCAATTGATCTCCTCGGCTCTGATCGTGGGAGCGTTCGTCTTTTACCAACGGCCGATCGTCGTCGGCTTGTTGTTGGGTTTGGCGGGAGGCTGGATTCCCGCGTGTCTCGGGCTCTTGCCGCTGTGGGCGCGGTTTTATTGGAATCGCGGAATCCGCGCGTTCTTGATCGTTTCGCTTTCTGTCGTGTTTGGATGTGTCGCAATCTCACGTATAATTCCCGACATCGCGATCTGGGCGCGGGCGCTCGGGGCGCGCAATCTGACCGAAGCGGGCTTACGCATCACCCTCGGGACGGTCGAGCTTCATCAGATTGTCGGTTCCCCTTCGGGAAGCTTTTGGACCGAAATCGACCCCAGTTACCGCCTCCCCGTGCTGATCGCGTATGTTGCGTTTGTCGTGCTTACGCTCTTTCTCCCCGCACGGAGGGAATTGGGAGAGATGATCGCGCTCTCGGCGAGCCTCCTCATCGCAAGTCAATTTTGGTATCTCGACGCGGGGGGGACGCTCTTGATGCTTTACCTGCCGCTCGTTCTCTTGATCGTTTTTCGACCCCATTTGATACCCAAACGCCCGATCCCGATCGCTTCGCGTACACAATCGAACAAGCTCGTCCTCGCCGAAACCCGCTGAATCGAACAACCGCAACTTCGGATCGCTTATGGATGTGAACAAGAAATCTGATCGGTATCATTTACCAACCGCCGGCCGACGATTCACGACGAATCGAAGCGAACGGCCGTTCCGTTCCACCGCCTACAATCTCGATCGCTCACGCCTTGAAAGGAACACTTATGACGAATCAAATTGACTTGGAATCGGTTGAATTGACATACGAAACCGTGGCTCGGAGGATCGATCATTCGCTACTTGGTCCGACGCTGACCGAAGCCGAGCTGATCGCGGGATGCGAACTCGCGGCGCGGTACGAAGTCGCGAGCGTCTGCATCAAGCCGTACGCGGTGAAGCTCGCGGGTCGGATCCTCAAAGGGACGAACGTCGCGGTCGGCACGACGATCGGCTTTCCTCACGGGGGGCATGAGACTTCGGTCAAATTGTTCGAGGCCGAGAAGGCGTGCGCCGACGGCGCGACCGAGCTCGATATGGTGATCAACATCGGCCGGGCGATCGCGGGCGATTGGAAACCCGTGCACGACGAAATCGCATCAATCGTCAAGTATGCACATGATCGCGGGGCGATCGTCAAGGTGATCTTCGAGAATTGTTATCTCGGCGACGAGCATAAGATACGCCTCTGCGAGATTTGCGGCGAGACGCGGGCGGATTACGTCAAAACTTCGACGGGTTACGGTTCGGGAGGGGCGACGTTTGAAGATCTTAAACTGATGCGTCGATCATCACCTTCTTGGGTGAAGCTCAAGGCGGCGGGGGGAATTCGCGATCTCTCGGCTGCTCTCGCGGTGATCGAACTCGGTTGTGATCGGATCGGAGCGAGCCGAACCGCCGAGATCCTCGACTCGCTCCGCGCTCGTCTCGACCCCGCCCGCGCCTCGATCCTGATCGCGCAAGAATCGCAACCACAAAACAAAAGCCGAACCGAACCGGGGGGTTATTGACCACGAACTCAACGCTTTAAACGATTATCACAAGAGAAGCCGTTTCAGGTGAAATGCGTTTCACGTGAAACAGTTTGCATGTCGGATCGTGAGACGTTCGACGATCTCCGCCGCCTGCGTTTCACGTGAAACGCAAGTACGGAGGTAAAGAGCCCGGCGTTGTTGCGCTCGCTCGGTTTGCAATTGTCGGTTACGACCGTTTCACGTGGAACGCAATCGGGGGTTTCGACGCCGGGTTGTCGATTCGAACGACGTCGTTCCGCTTCCCGACGATCAAGATATCGCACAGGCCGACGAAAATCCCCGTCTCAAGAACCCCCGGAACGCGGTGCAATTGAATATCCAGATTCAACGGATCGTCGATCGATACGAAACGGCAATCGACGATTCGGTTGCCGCCGTCGGTGACGACGATCGATCCATCGGCATCGGTTCGAATGCTCGTTTGAGCGCCTAATGCTTGAAGAGCGCGTTCGGTGTGTGAGATGCCGAACGAACTCACCTCGACGGGGACTGGGAAATGACGCCCGAGCCGATCGACCCGCTTCGCTTCGGTGACGACGATCATCCTTTGCCGAGCCGCTGCGGCGACGATCTTCTCCCGAAGCAGCTTCCCCCCCCTCCCCTTGATCATTTGAAATTGGGGGTCGACCTCATCCGCTCCGTCGATATCGAGATCAAGCTCGGCGACATCATCCAATTCGGCGAGCGTTATTCCCAGCGAGCTCGCCAGTTCGGAGGTCGATACGCTCGTGGAAACGCCGACGATTCGGAGGTTTTCGTCGTGGATTCGCTCGGCGAGGCGACGGACGAAAAGTTCCGCGGTCGAGCCGCTCCCAAGTCCGATCGTCATGCCGCTCTCGATTAACGATGCGGCGAACCGAGCCGCTTCGGCTTGAGACGAATCCACAGACGCCATGGCTATTCGTTCCGGTGTCGTGCTTGCTGGATGAGATCAAGGCGTTATTTCAATCGGGGCGACCAGATTCGAACTGGTGACCTCCTGCTCCCAAGGCAGGCGCGCTAACCAAACTGCGCTACGCCCCGCGTTCGCTCGCTCGCGGCGTCATACTAAGTCG
The DNA here is from genome assembly GCA_021807585.1 of Planctomycetota bacterium. Taxonomy (GTDB): domain Bacteria; phylum Planctomycetota; class Planctomycetia; order Isosphaerales; family Isosphaeraceae; genus JAKBCQ01. Next base: position 8,139 of record JAKBCQ010000046.1, read on the forward strand.
CACACGCGGTTCGGGTCAAGCGAAACCTGAAATTCCACTAGCACCGATATGTCGATCTCTGTTTGTTGATCAAACGAACCGACGACCCGACCCGACCTCTCGTGTCGCTCTTGGCCCCCGGCGAGCTCTCGATCGACGCCGACACTTCACCGACAATCGCCGCGATCCTGACGTTCACTTTGAAGAGCGATCATTTGGATCGCGGTGCAATCCGAAGGGCAATCGCCGATGACGAGTTCGGTCGCTCGCTCAATCTTGATGCAAAACCGCCTTGATCACCCCCGCTCGGCCTCGAGACTCATGCAGCCAGTTGAAGACCTTTGGGCCTTCGTCGAGCGTGAAATGATGCGTCACCATCCGCGCCAACTCGGATCGATAATTCTCGAACAACGCGAGGACCGTCGGGAACGCGTCGCAACTATTACGTGTCGTTAAGAGCGCAACTTCCTTACGCATCCAATCGCTAAAGGTGAGCGGGACGATCTCTTTGGAGATCCCGATCACGACGACGGCGCCCGTCGGCGCGGCGAACTGAACCGACTGCGCAATCGTCGCGGGCAAGCCGACGGCTTCAAGCACGACGTGCGCGCCGCCGTCCCGCGGGCTCCACTGTTGCACTCGCTTAATCACATCCTCATTCGCCGGATCAACGACCGCGTCGGCGCCCATATCGAGTGCGGTTTTCCGATTGAGCTCGATCGGATCGATCACCAGAACTTCGGCGCCTTTCGCCCGAGCGGCGATCATCGCCCCCAAACCGATCGGACCCGCTCCCACCACGACGACATTCTGACCCGAAGCGACGCAGCCCCGTTTCACCGCCTGAACACCGATTGAAAGCGTCTCGCACAACGCCAATTCATCATACGAGAGATCGATCTTGGACTTGTGCAAACGCTCGACGGGAACCTCGACCCGCTCGGTCATTCCGCCGTCGGTGTGAATCCCCAATACTTTGATGTTCACACAACAGTTGTATCGGCCTTGCCGACAGGGAAAACACGTTCCGCAATTGAGCAGCGGCTCGACACAAACGTGATCCCCCACGGCGATGCCGCGATCGTTGGGCGCGATCGCAAGCACCTCGCAGCCGAGCTCATGGCCCAAAACCCGCGGGTACGTGACGAACGGATGATGACCGCGGAACGCATGCAAATCGGACCCGCAGATGCCGATACTGCGCACTCGAATCAGCGCGCGTCCCGGCCCTGGATCGGCGTTTGGTTCGGGACGTTCTCCCGCGGCGATCGACAACGGTTCGTTTAAAACAAGCGCGCGCATGAAACTGACCGATCCTTTCTGATCGAACATCAATCGAAATCGCGTGAATCCCTAGCGAGCATGCGTGATCACATGAGGGACCATTTAGGCGATTTTGGTTTTAAGCATTTTGACGAA
>JAKBCQ010000047.1 GCA_021807585.1 Planctomycetota bacterium
CTCGTGTCGTTTCGGCCGCGATCGGAGGTCGAGGACGATCCGTCGTTTAAGCAAATCATTCCTTATGTGATCTTTCGCTCGGGAGATCATGTGTTTTGCTACACGAGGGGGAAATCGCAAGGCGAGGCGCGGCTGCACGCGCTTCATTCGATCGGGGTCGGCGGTCACGTTTCGGAGACCGACGTCGACGGGGGTAAAACCCGCGACGCGTACGAACAGGGGCTGCGCCGCGAGCTCGACGAGGAGGTCGAGATCGGGTCGAGCGGGATGTTGACATGTGTCGGTTTGATCAACGATGATTCGAACGCGGTGGGCGCGGTGCATCTCGGGGTCGTCCACGTTTACGACCTCGACGAGCCTTTCGTTTCGCCGCGCGAGGAGGGTTTAGCGAACGCTCGATTTGAATCCCTGGGGGATTTGCGGCGGCTCGCCGAGCGTCTTGAGACGTGGTCGCTCATCTGCGTCGAGCAATTCCTCGTCCCCGCCGCCGGGGTTGAGGCTTGTTGAAACGACGTCGGGCGATCCGGTTGCGCCGGATCGAGTTGCGGATCGGATCCCGGCGGGATGCGACCCCGCGTCGGCCTGAGGCGACGGATGAGCGGGTGATTGCGGCGACGCGAACGGCTGACGTTTATCGAGCCAGTCGATGATTTCCGGGAAGATTTCCTCGGGCGCGTGGCGACTCCAAACAAGGTCGCAGTGGCCGTAATCGTCGATTTGGCCGTCGCGTTTGCCGTAACGTTTCAGCGTTTTATCGCTCGATCCGATCGCCTGATACGTGCGCAGCATCGACGGAATGTCGTCCATGATGTCGGTTTCACCCGCGATTAAAAGCGTGGGGGCGCTAATCCGATTCAGTTGCGACGCATAATCGACGCGACCGTCGGCCGAGACATAATGCCCGTATTTCATGAACGGAGCGAACTGTTTCAATGCGCCCGGCCCCGGATCTTCAAGCGTAAACCCATAAAAACGTGAAATTGTTTGCTGATCGACATTCGCCGCGTTGTAATAGAGGCTGTCGATCTTTTCGAGCCCTGGAGGGCGCGCGACGCGCATCGGCCGAGCGATCCGACTTGTGCTTAAGACGAGCATCAATCCGCGAAGGCTTTCACTCGCGCGGAGCATCTTCGTCTTGGGCGCCGTGACGAGCACCGCGGCGCAACCCATTCCCACGAAATTGGCGATCCGCTCGCGATCGGGCGCTTGCTCCAAATAGGGGAACATAAGTAAACCACCAAGGCTATGTCCGATCCAGTTGACGTGCTCGGAACCCGTTTTATCCCGAACGTAGGCGAGGATCGCCGGGACGTCGTGCCACGTTTCGTCGTCGATCGTCCATTCACGATTACCGATTTCAGGAATCGGTGTTTGTCGTAATCCGCTGTTGATGACGCCGACCGCGCCCGCTCGTCGGCTTCCGCCCGAGCCCCTCATATCGACGACGAAGACGTCGTAACCTCTTTTAGCAAGCTGACTTGGAAGGTGATTGTCGGTGATCGTCCAGAACGTTCCGTTTAAGCCGAGCCCGTGACACAAGACGACGGGCATCTTGCCGGCATCCGGGAACGCGGGCGAATAGCGACGGATGCCGAGCAGCCAACCGTCGTCGGTTTTGGCCAAACCCTCGTCGCATGGCTTCAAGTCGCGATTCGGGTTATTGACGCGCACCATCGCGCAGCCCCACCCGGGCGCACAGATCGCGACGATCAGCAACCACCGACACCAACTCGTTCGGCGCACCAACGAGGAATCCTTTCCTCAACCCGACGGCGACCTCGCCGTGCGTTCTTCACGGTGAAACGACGCGGGATTCTAATCAAGCCCTCTTTCCTTGGGAATGCGAACCGAGCGTCGATTCGAACGGACCGCTTCGGTTCGCGTGGAATGCGGTAAAAACGCCGCCGAGCGTCGCGTGCTTCGACGATCAGTCGTCCATTCGCGGGAAAGCGAGCCCCGGTTCGGAAAGACCGGGTCCGGTTCAAGAGGAGCGAGCTCGACGCGAATTATATTTGTATGAACAGTGATATAAATATTGGATCGGTCGTCGTCGCCTCGCCCGATAATCGTCGTCATAAATAAAATATCATTGCGCGATCATTCATTCAGCTTTCGGCGCCTCGGTCGCTTCCGTCTGCTTGGCTTTGAGCTTGGCGACGATCCGATCCCCCGGCTTGACGATGTAATTCGTCGAATCGTCCCCCTTTTCGATCGCCTTGAGATAAACAGGGAGAATCAGCTCGGGCGCTTCGCGATCGATCGATCGGCGGATGATCTGAATATCCCAATCGTTTTGAGCGTGTCTTTGCTTGATCAAAGCTTCGCCGAGCACAATCCACAATTCGAATGTCGCTTGTCGATTCAGGTCGGGAATCGTTTTGACCGCGTTCAACGCCTCGGTCATCGAACGATCGGCAAGCTCCTTCGACCTCAATCCGCCGCCGATCGATTCGATAATCTCAACCACATGGATCTTTCGCCTCGTATCGTCTCGCGCCGCAACCGATTTGTTCTTCATCGCGGCTAAATCGATCCGATAGAGATTCTTTTGCGCTTGCTCAAAAGCGATCTCGGCGTCCTTCGCGGTTTTTTCCTCGGCGTCGAGTTGAGCTTTCGAAGCCGACTTCTTCGCAACCATCTCTCGCATCCATTTCACGCGATTCTTAAACCGTTTGAGATCGGCTCGATCGGTCGCGATCTCATCCTTATATTCTAACATATTAAAATTATAGAAATAAGTTCCCGGAGATTTAAAATCGCCTTCGAGATCGATATGATCGGCCGATTTTGGTGATTGCTCGGCGATCTTGGCGGATTTGAACGTCGCCGCGGGGGGATCGTCGTTCGATCCGGCGTCGTCGGGCGGGTTCAGGGCTTTCTCTTGGGCGTCGTCCCGATTCGCCAAGGTTCCGAGCCCTGCGCTCGTCGCGACGACCGCGGCGATCGAAACGAGAATCATCGTCATTTTGGCGATCGACATCATGGAAATCGGTCCTTTCATAAGAATATAAGCTTTCACTGATCCTGTTCCGCCGATTACGGTTCGCTTCAAGGCGTGGCGAGCCGCCGCGGCGGTCGTCGATTTCAGCAGCGCCTTGGAGACGACGATCGCCTTCGCTTCTTCGGCGAGCGCCGCGACGAGGAGATTCGTCGAAAGCGCGATCCCCCGGCGAACAAGGCGTTTTCGCAGTTGTTCGCGACCTCGAGCGAGCCGGCTTTTCACCGTTCCTTCCTTCCAACCAAGACGAACCGCGGCCTCGGTTTGCGTAAGTCCATCCAGATAACAGAGTGTGAGCACAAGCCGACGGTCGTCGGGAAGGCGATCGAGTTCGTCGCGAACGATCTTGCGGGTTTCGTTGATTTCGGCTTGTCGGCGCGCCGAACAGTCGGGTTCGGTTGGATGATCGTGGAGAGAAACGACTGAGAGCGTGTCGATCGAGCGTTGGCGGCGTTTGCGGTATTGGGCTTCGGTTCGCATCCTCGCGGACACTTTTCGACTCACGCCGCGGAGCCAAGATTCGAGCGAATCGGGGCGACGAATCGATTCGGCTTTATCGACGAAGACAAGAAAGGTTGTTTGGAAGGCGTCGTCGGCGTCTTGCGGGTCGTCGAGCGCGCGTCGGCAAATCCTCAATACCATCGGCGCGTAACGCGAAACGAGAGCGGCGAGGGCGGCGTCGTCGCGATCGGTCACAAATCGTTCCAGAAGGCTGGAATCGCTCTGTCCGGAGAAAACGCCCGCTTGAAAGAGCGTTTCCAGATCGCGTGCGAATAAGTTTGCTCGGCTCGATCGCATGAGGTTTCACCTCCCGGCAAGAGCGGGTCGCGTCGACATTGATTTCGTCGACTCTTATTGAAGGAGTGCATCAACAAGCGTCCGCCGGTCCCGATTTCTTGAAATTCGGTGGGGAATCAACCGAATCGATTCGGCCCGAGGTTGGAAACGACGGTCGTCCGGAGAGGCGTTGATCGCAAAAAGATCTCCGTCAAACGGGCGGGTTGGAAGCGGCGAGGCTACTGAGATCGTCTGATGAAGCCGGGTCGATCGCTCTCAGACAAGAATCACTGAATCCAACGGGTTGAATCGGCGACGCCGACTTTGCATAATACGCGATTGACGCGAGGTCGACGGAATGCGCGGGATGTGTTTTGTCGTCGCCGACTCGCGATAATCCGAGGGGTTTAGCGGCATGAGCGAACCGTTGATGATCGAGGCGCGGGGATTAACGAAGCAGTATGGCTCGTTCATGGCGGTGCGCGACGTCACCTTTGGGATTCCGAAGGGGCAGGTTGTCGCGTTTCTTGGGCCGAACGGCGCGGGCAAAACGACGACGATGCGGTTGTTGACGGGATTCATCGCGCCGACGCACGGGAGTTCGTGGATTGGCGGGATCAACGTGCAGGAGAATCGGATCGCCGCGGCCGAGCGGATCGGTTATTTGCCCGAAAACGGTCCGTTATATTCGGATATGACTCCGCTTGATTTGCTCAAGTTTTTCGGCGAGGCGCGGGGATTAAGCGAAGGGACGTTGCGGCAGCGGATCGAGTTTGTGCTCGATCGGTGCGCGTTGGAATCGGTCGTCGGCAAGCCGATCGGCAAGTTATCGAAGGGATTTCGTCAGCGCGTGTCGATGGCTCAAGCGCTTTTGCACGATCCCGACGTGTTAATCATGGACGAACCGACATCGGGGCTCGACCCCAATCAAATTCGGGTGATGCGGCAATTGATCCGCCAACTGGGGGCGTCGAAGACGGTGCTCGTATCGACGCACATTCTTCAAGAGGTCGAGCCGATCGCCGATCGCGTGCTGTTCATTCACGACGGTCGGATCGTGTTTGACGGAACATCGGCCGAGCTGACCGCGGGGGGCGTTTCGCTCGAGGATCAGTTCGCTCGGTTGACGGCGCGTCGGACGCACTGACGCGTCGGTTGGAAGCGCCGAACGCGAATCGATCGGGGTTCGATCGCCGCGATCGGGGCGCGGTTCATCAACGGATTTGCGTATAAGTTGGTCGTGAAGAATCAAAGACAAGCCCGCGTCGGAATTGTCGCGGGGGGTGGATTGACGAGGGATTTCAAGGGTGACGACGCTACAACACGAATCGAAATCGACTCCTGTCGGCGGGACGGGAGGGGTGCGAGTCGAGCGGTCGGCTTCTCCGGCTCGGGTCGTCGCGGCGATCTTCAAGCGGGATTTGATCCGTTATTTCAGTAATCCCGCGGGATATGTGTTTATCACAATTTTCGTTTTTGTCAGTTCGTTGGCGGCGTTTTGGCGGCAGGCGTTTTTCACGCGGAATTTGGCGAATTTCGACCTGCTCAACGAGTGGATTCCGTACTTGCTGTTGTTGTTTATCCCGGCGGTCACGATGGCGACCTGGGCCGAGGAACGAAGGCAGGGGACCGACGAGTTGTTGCTCACGCTGCCTGCGCGGGACGTCGAGGTGGTCGTCGGGAAATATCTCGCATGTCTCGGCATATATTCGGTCGCTTTGGCGTTTATGCTAAGTCATTTAATTGTTTTACGCATGTTGGGTCGTTTTGATTTGGGGGTGGTGTTTGCGACGTATCTCGGTTACTGGTTGACCGGGGCGATGATGATCGCGATCGGGATGACGGCTTCGATGTTATCGTCGAACGCGACGATCGCGTTTATTTTGGGGGCGTTGTTCTGCGCCGCGCCGGTGTTTTTGCAGGACGCGGGGGTGTGGGCCGGGGACGACGTGCGGCGCGCGTTCGAGGATCTGTCGGTGCGAGCGCAGTTTCACGACCTGGGAACGGGGGTGATTCCGCTTTCGTCGGTTTGTTATTTCGTCGCGGCGACGGTTTTGATGCTTTATGTGAACATTGTTTTGTTAGGAAGGCGGCATTGGGCCGGGGGCGAGAAGACGATCGATCACTGGACGCATTCTTTGTTGCGGATCGGCTCGCTCGCGGTCGCGCTTTTTAGTTTGAGCGCGATTGTCGGCGGGATCGGCCCGCGGATCGACGTCACCCAAGAAGGCTTGCACACGCTTTCACCCGAGTCCAAATCGATCGTCAAGAAGATTCCCGATGATCGGCCGATTTTCATTCAAGCATATTTTAGTCCCGATGTGCCGCGCGAGTACGTTTCGGTGAAAGAGGATTTGATCAATACTCTCAAAGAATTCGCGTCGCTCGCGGGGAAACGCGTGCGGTTGAATTTGATCGAAACCGAGTTGTACTCGAACGAGGCGCGTGATGCGCAGAAGCGATTTAATATCGTACCGAGGCGGGTGGTCGTCGGCGAAGACGCCAAGCAGGCGACCGACGAAATCGTCCTGGGAGTCGCGTTTCGATCGGGCGCCGAGGAGATTGTGATTCCGTTCTTTGACCGCGGTTTGTCGGTTGAATACGAGCTGGCGCGGTCGATTCGCGTCGTTTCGCGCGAGGCGAGGCGGAAGTTGGGAGTTCTCGAAACCGACGCCAAGCTTTTGGGAGGCTTTGATTTCCGGTCGATGAATCAATCTCCCGAATGGCCTTTGGTCACCGAACTCAAAAAGCAATACAACGTTTCGAGCGTTTCGCCCGATTCGGCGTTTCCCGGCGATCTCGACGTTCTCCTTGTGGCTCAGCCGTCGTCGCTGACGCAAAAGCAGATTGATTCGCTTACCACATACGTGAGGAACGGTCATCCAACGGTGATGTTCATGGATCCGTTTCCGGCGACTCGCTACCAGCTTTCTCCCGAGATCCCCCGGCAAAATCCGGGCGGAATGTTCGGCGGCGGCCCTCCCCCCGAGCCCAAAGGCGACTTAACGGGTTTGCTTCGGGTTCTCGGCGTCGACTGGCCGACGAATCAAGTCGTGTGGAATCCTTTTAATCCTCATCCGCTGATGGAATTCCCCCGCGAGTTCGTTTTTATCACGAATTCTTCGGGAGACGCCGATACGCGACCGTTCAATCCCAAGCAGAGCGCCGTTTCGGGTCTGCAAGAGTTGGCGATGCTATTCCCCGGCTATTTTCGACCCAGGGGGGGGGCGGGACCCGATTTCATCCCGCTCGTCGAGACGAACGACTCCGGCGGAGTGATTGAGTGGAACGATTTGATCAGCCGCAATATCCTGGGGATGGCGCTCAATCCCGACCGCGCGTATATTCCGTCGAATCGCGGCTACTCGCTCGCGGTTCGAATCAAAGGAACCGCGATCGACGATGAACAGCCGAAATCGAAAGACGCCAAATCGGCGAACGCCCCCAAAGCCGAAATTCGCGCGATCTTGATCGGCGATCTCGACATGATCTCCGACGAGATGTTCGAGCTGCGCCGTCAAGGTAACGAGATCTTTGATTTTGATAATATCGCGATGGTGCTTAATTGTGTCGACGTTTTGGCCGGAGACGAAGCGTACGTTTCATTGCGCAAGCATCGGCCGAAACATCGGACGCTCGAGGAGCTCGAGAAGCAAACCCGCGTATTTGTCGAGGCGAGCCAGAAGAACGTCGTCAAGGCCGAGGACGAGGCGAAGCGACAGATTTCGCTCGCGCAGAAGCGACTCGACGACAAAGTGGCGCAGGTGCGAGCGAGCAAGGACGACCCGCGAACCAAGGAAATCATGCTCGACGAGATGCAGCGGACCGAGAATCAGCGCTTGACCGTTGAAAAGGCCAAGATCGAAGACGATAAGCGGAAGGCGATTCTTGATAGCAAACACGAGATGGAACGAGCGATCCGTGCGATCCAGTTCCGGATTCGGCTCGCCGCGATCGGCCTTCCTCCCCTCCCCGCGTTCATGCTCGGGCTGATCGTGCTCGTGATCCGGCTGAAACGCGAATATATCGGAGTCGATCCCGGTCGACTCGTGTGATCCAACAAGACGAGGATTCCCCTGTGATCGATCGCCGACGCGGCGACGCGGCGATCGATCGACGGATTCGGTTTGATTGAAGAGGATAACGATGAACATATCCAGCGAGATGAAAAAAACTTTGGTTTTCGTCGCGGTCGCGTTCGTTTTGGCGGCCGGGGCGGTTTATACCAGGGCGCCCGTGCGGTACAAGCCGACGGGAGATTTCGGCCTTCAGGGGGAAAAATTCTTCCCCGAGTTCAAGGATCCGCTCGAATGCACGTCGCTCGAGGTCGTCGGGCTTGATCCCGATACGTCTTCGCCTCTCGCGTTCAAGGTAATGCTGAAGGACGGCAAATGGGTGATTCCCTCGCATTACAATTATCCAGCCGACGCCAAGGAACGGCTCGCCAAAACCGCGTCGGGGATCGTCGACCTCGCCCGCGACGTGCTCGTATCGGATCGAACCGCGGATTACGATAGCTTGGGGGTTTCCGATCCAACCGATATGAAATCGTATAACGCCAAAGGAACCGGCAAGCGCGTGACGCTGCGCGACAAGACCGATCGGATCCTCGCCGATTTTATCATTGGAGACGAAGTCGTCGATCGCGCCGGGATGCGCTATGTGCGCGTACCGGGCGAAAAGATGACATATGCGGTGAAGGCCGACGTCGATTTATCGACACGATTTTCGGATTGGATCGAGACGAACTTGCTCAAGCTCGATTCGGCGAAGATTCGTCGCGTGACGTTCGTCAATCACAAGGTTGATCCCGAGCGACGAACGATCACGCGCGGCGAAACGCTGACGATCGAACGATCCGACGCGAACGCTCCCTGGAAACTTGACAAGCTCGCCGATGGGCAAGAGCTTAATTCCGATACGATCAACTCGCTTGTCGGCGCGCTTTCCGATCTGAAAATTTCGGGAGTGAGGCCCAAACCCGAAGCGCTGACGCGCGATCTCAAAAGCGGCGAGGGGATCTCGCTCGATCCCGCCACTCGCGTCTCGCTCTCCGAAAAAGGCTTTTATCTCTTGAAAGATCAGTTGCTTTCGAATCAGGGAGACGTGATCGTCGAATGTGAAGACGGAGCGCAGTACACGCTCCGATTCGGCGAGGTGAGCTTCGCCCGCGGCGAGGCGCTCAGTTCGGGTAAGGAGGCGAAGGATCAGAAAAAATCCGACGATCCCAAATCAAAAAATGAAGGAGCGATTGAAAGCCGATATCTCTTCGCGACGATCGCGTTTTTCCCCGAATTGCTTCCTCCTCCCGCCGATAAAAGCGGCGATACGGTTTCGCTTCCCGACGAGCCGTTTTTGCTCGCCCAGGGAGATCCCAAACGCGTCGCCGACGAAAAGCGAATTGACGACGAACGTAAGAAGAAAGCCGACGAGAAAAAGAAACGAATCGACGAGGCGAAGAAGGGGATCGAAGAACGCTCGGATCGGTTCGCTCCGTGGTATTATCTTGTTCCCGGCGATGCGTTCCGCAACATCGTCCTTGATCGCTCGGCGCTTACCAAGCCCAAGGAGAAATTGTCTCCCACGGGAGCGACGGGCGGTCCCGAAGTCGGCCTTCCTCCCGGGATCAACCCCGTCCCCGACGCGCTTTTGAACCCGAAGTGATCGCGATAATTTGATTCAAAACAAACAATCCGTCAAGTCGAGCGAATCGGCTTAACGGATTGTTATGTTATGGAATGTAAAAATCGAGCGA
>JAKBCQ010000048.1 GCA_021807585.1 Planctomycetota bacterium
TTTGAGCGCGCTTTCGAGCAGCTCTTTCCGCGAGACCGACCGGACGTAATTCGATTCGACCTGTTCAACCGCGTCGACGAACAGACCGTACATCTCGGTCCCCTCGTCGCGCTGCGCCGCCAAGCCGGCCTGAAGCCCTAAAATGGAGAGGATCGCGACGATCAATAGCGCGACCAGGTTGCGTCGAGGCATGAATCGAACTCCTCGGTCGATCAGGGAATCCATCTCAATCATACAATTCTAGTGGATCGCGACCGCGAAATTCTAGTGGTACGTTTCGGCGAGCTCCCAATCGAATCCGATATCGATCATCGGTAAGGTCTCGATCGACCGATCGCCCTCTTCGATCGCTCCAATTTGGACGCCGATTCAACGTCCTTAATCGCGCAATCGAATCATTATTAGTTTAAGACAAATCGTCATCGCGAGCATCAACCGCGCCGCGGTTCTCATCACCGTGACGGCGCGTTCGACGGTCGCTCTTTCGATCGGATTCGAGGCTTCGCCAAGCAACGGCTTATCGGTGATTTTGCCTTGATACGTCGATCGTCCGCCAAGTTGAACCCCGAGCGCCCCGGCGATCGCCGCCTCGCCCCAACCCGAATTCGGGCTCGCGTGCTTACGTGCGTCGCGAAAGCCGATCAGCAGCGCCGATCGGCCGCTTTCGCCGCGAAGCGTCGCCGCAAACGCGATCACGACGAGGCAAAGCCGCGCCGGAACAAAAGCCGCGAGATCGTCGAGCCGAGCCGACGCCCACCCCAAATAACGATATCGATTATCTTTATATCCAATCATACTATCAAGTGTACTGATCGATTTATACGTCCAAAGGCCGACGGGGCCCGCGAGAGCGAGCCAAAACAAAGGCGCGACAATCGCGTCGGTCGTGTTTTCGCCGACGGTCTCAACGCACGCTCGGTCGATCTCGCTTCGATCGAGTTCGGCGGTATCGCGTCCGACGATCATGCTTAACTCGCGGCGAGCGGTTTCAAGATCGACCGCTCGCGCTGCGCGGAGCGTCTCGACCGCGAGGCTCTTCGCGGCGAGCCCCCACGCGATCAGAATCGATCGCCCGAGAAGCGACGGCCAATAACCCGATCGATCGCCGAGCAGCATAATCCCCCAAACGATCGCCGCGGTCGCCGCGGGAACGCCGAGCGCGATTGCGATTCCGAGCGATCGTTCGAGTTTTGCTCCGGCATGAAAACAGATAACGATTCGACGAGAAAGTCGTTCGAGCGTCGCGATCGCGGCTCCGATCCATCGTACCGGATGGGGGAAGCCTCGAGGATCGCCGACGATCTCGTCGAGCAAGCCCCCGAACGCGATCGACGCGACCGCTGGATCGAGCAGGTAACGAAGCGCGAGGCTCGTCACGGCGTTCGTCCGCTATGTGCCAGGGCGCGGTCGATCGTCGCCAGATCGACGTGCGTTCGTAGAGCCTCGGCGATCGGAGCGTACCGATCCGATCGCGCCGCGTGGAATGCTCGGCCGCGCTCGGGATCGACCGGGGATAAGCCCCGCCTTTTTCGTAAAAGATCAATCAGTTGGTTGAAAAAGAGCCGATTATCAAAAATACCATGAATATATGTGCCGAATATTCGGCCCGAGGGGTCGACGGCGCCGTCGGCGATCGTTTCTCCCGAGGGTTCGCGGACGAGTTCGATCCAGGGTTCGACATCCGGGCGACGATCGGTTCGACCCATGTGGATTTCGTAGCCGCGGACGACCGACGCGATCGGTCCGGTTCGCGTCGAGCCCGTAACGCGAAAACGATGTTTGATCGGAGAGAATCGCGTGACGACGCCGAGCAAACCGAGCCCGGGAACCGTCGGATCCCGGGATTCGACCCCTTCGGGATCGTCGATTCGATCTCCCAACATCTGAAAACCTCCGCATATTCCGATAATAATCGGTCCGTCGGGGTCGCGTGCGAGCTTTTCGATCCGATCGGCGAAGCCGCGGTCGCGGAGCCGGGCCAGATCGCTCGCGGTCGCTTTCGATCCCGGGAAGATCACGAGATCGGGGGCGCCGAGCTCGCGCGCCTCGCGGACGAAACGGAGGCGAACGCCCGGCTCGCGGCGAAACGGATCAAAATCAGTAAAATTGCTGATAGAATCGACTCGGACGACCGCGACGTCGGTCGATTCACCGTCTTGACCGCTTACATCGGGAATCGATCCGGAATCGTCGTCGAGCGAGAGCGAATCCTCCTGATCGACGCGGAGGTTCTCGAGATAGGGAAGCACGCCGAGTACGGGCTTGCCCGTGCGGGATTCGATCATCCGCAGGCCCGAATCAAGAAGAGTCGGATCGCCTCGGAATTTATTGATCAGAAACCCGACGATCCGTTCGCGGTCGGCTTCGGGGGTGAGCTCCCACGTGCCGACGATCTGCGCGAAGACCCCGCCTCGTTCGATATCGGCGACGATCACGACCGCGGCGTCGGCGTGGCGGGCCGAGCGGTAATTGGCGAGATCGTGCTCGATCAAATTGATCTCGACGGGGCTCCCCGCCCCTTCCAGAACGACGATCTCGTACCGGCTCGCGAGATCGTCATAAGCGCCCGCGGCGGCTTGCCAAAAGCGATCCTTGGCGGCGTAATATTCGCGAGCCGAGAGCGTCGCCGCGGGTTCGCCGAGAACCACGACCTGGCTCACCCCCCCCGCGGGTTTGAGTAAAATTGGGTTCATGTGAACATGAGGTTCAATCCCCGCGGCCTCGGCCTGCGCCGCCTGGGCTCGGCCGATCTCCCCTCCCTCGAGAGTCACATACGAATTGAGAGACATATTTTGCGCTTTAAACGGAGCGACTCGAATACCCCGTTCGGCGAATAACCGGCAGAACGCGGTCGCGATCACGCTTTTGCCCGCGTGGCTCGAAGTTCCCGCGATCATCAGAGCGCGAGCCCGGAGATTTAAGCGTGAATTATTGTTAAAATCATTCATTTTTATATATAATATAATGTAGTATTATTTGGCGGATCGTTCGTCGAGTATCGAGGCGAGAGCGGCGAGGAACGCCTCGTTTTCGGGTCGGGTGCGGACGGCGATCCGCAGGCTTCCGCCGGTCGGTTCGTCGGCGGGGGGCGAATCCTCCAAAACGCACGGTTCGAGCCCGGGGAAGTTCGAGCATTCGCGGGTTAAAAAGCCTCGTTTCGCCAGCGCCTTGTGCAACTCGAAAGAATTCAAGCCCCTGCGAACAATGTTCACAAGATGATAATTGGGGGGCGCGGCGACTCCAGCGGGGCGATCGCGATCGGGCCAGGCGGGCCGTATTCCCTGTAACTCCCACAGCCAATCGAGCATCCACGCCGATTCGATCGCCGTCTTCTCGATCAATTCGCGGCGCTCGGCTTCGCCGGTTACATCAATCGCCGCGAGCGCCGCGGCCTCGGCGGCGGAGGAAACCGTCCACGGATCCTGAAAATCGCGCAATCGTTCAATCATATCGGCCGAAGCGATCGCATAGCCGACGCGTAAACCAGGAATCGCATGTATCTTCGTTAAAGATCTAAGAACGAGCAGGTTATTTCTCGAAGCGACCTCGGTCGTCAGCGTCCTTTCAGACTCGTCGGTCAGAAAGGGGAGGAAGGCCTCGTCGACGACCGTAAGGAGCGCTTCGGTGTCGTCGATCAATCCGAGGAGGTCGCGGCGATTCCAGACGCGTCCCGTCGGGTTGTTGGGGTGTCCCGTCCAGAAGACCCCTGCCGCCGAGCGCGGGAGGAATTCTTGAGCCCAGCCCGACGATCGATCGCGCCACGTCTCGACCCGCAGGTTGTTGAGCCGCGAGATTCGCCGATATTCGCCGTATGTCGGCTCAACAATATGTGAAAGCGGCATGTGCGGATCGCCGATCTCGGCGGCGTGAAGCGCCAGCACCTCGCGGAGCGATTGGCCGATCAGGCCGATGATCTCGGTCGCCCCCGCTCCCACGATCACGCGATCGACCGGAACTCCGTGGATCTCGGCGATCCGTTCGGTGAGCCTCGGCGCTCCCGGTTCGGGGTAACGGGCGATCGAATCGATCGCGTTTCGGGCCGCTTCAAGTACGCGAGGAAGCGGTGCGAACGGATTCAGACTCGCCGAGAAATCGACGATCGGACGATCGCCGAGATCGAAGATCCGGCGAGCGAGATTGACGTCGCCGCCATGACGAATCGCCCCGTTCAAATTCGATCGCGCCTCGCTAATTACGATCCGCTCGGCCTCTCGATCACCGATCCCGTGCACGAAAATTCGCCCCCGAGGCGCTCAAACCGCGACCGGAGCCCCCGCCGCCGCCTTTTCGCCGGCCTCCCGCGAGGTCGACGCGACCGGAGGAGTGAAAAGGTTGTTGAGAGCCTGTTCTACTTGTGAAAATTTGAACGTATATCCAAGTTCTCGCGCCCTTTTGGGAAGCACCTTTTGACCTTTGGCGATCACCTGCGCCACTTCGCCGAGGATGAGCCCCATCATGAAATCGGGGGGGCCGATCGGAATGTATCGGGGCCAAAGGAGGCTCGTTCCAAACGTCGGCGCGAGCCTGCGCAGCGTTTCCGTGAGGGCGCGAGAGAAATCGGCGTTGGTGACGGGAACGGGCGCGGTTCCGTTGATCGGTCCCGAAGCGTCGCCGCGATCGAGTGCGTGGATGAAGATCCCGACGATGTCGTCGAGATGAATCCAACTGAACCACTGTTTACCGCTCGCGGGAGAGAACCTCGATTTGCCGCCGCCGACGGGCGAACCCCCCAAAAACCGGAAGATCGGCGTCATCACGCCGAGCGCCCCTTCGCCTTTGGCCAGAACGACGCCCGTTCGAACGATCGCAGTCCGCACGCCGAATCCCTCGGCACGCCGCGCCGCCTCTTCCCATTCCTTGCAAATCGACGCCATGAAATCGGTTCCGCAAGGATCTTTCTCGCTAAGCTCTTCATCTCCATGAAAGCCGTAATAGCCGATCGCCGACCCCGAGACGAGCGTCCCGGGAGGCTTCACGCACCGCTTCATCGCCGCGACGACGTTCTCGGTCGAAATCACCCGGCTGTCGCGGATCTTCCGTTTCACATCCGTCGTCCATCGATCCGCAAAAATATTATGACCCACCAAATTGACGACCGCGTCGCAGCCGTCGATCGCCTTGTCCCAACCCGATTCGACCGTCGGATCCCCCTGGATAATCTCAACCCCCCGCATCGCGGGGTTGATCCGAAGCTCGGCGGCTCGACGCGATAACACCACGCATTCCGTACCCCGATCGGTCAAACACCCGATCATTCGACGACCGATTAATCCCGAACCGCCCGTGATGAAAACTCGCATCCGCTCCCCCCGATAACCTTGAATCAACGAATCCGTTATCTCTGTCTTGTACTCGCAATCGCCGCGCCGTCAAGTAGCGACCGACTCCGAACACCACGAACAAGTTCAGACATCAACATGTATGCGATCGCCGATTCGGGTCCGTTCCGCCCAGGCTTACGCTTCAACTCGGGTTGAATCCCGGTATGTTCAGATGAGGCATCAGATCTTCGGTCGGCGTCATCTCCTCGCCGCAACACAAGAAGCTTTGAACGGGGGGGGAACCCGAGCACGGGGTGATGATTTCGATCTCGGCGCCGCAACGACGGCACTGCAGGTGTTCTCCCGGCTGATACGCCGCGGGAAGCTCGATCGGCGGTTCGTCTGCGCTCTTTGCCATGTTTCTCGCTCCGGTTCCATCGCGACAGATCGTCGACGACGATCGTTCATTCCATCAGCGCCGCCGCCTCGGGTCAATAAGGTCGACCCCGCGAATCGTCGAGTCTCGCTGGATAGATAGATTATATCTATAATAATTAAGATCTATTATATCGTTATGTTCTTGGTAGGCCGCCGTGAGCGGCTCGAGTTGATTGATCGGTTCGGCGTCGCCGGCTCCATCGACTCGCGAAGACGCTTTCGTTTCGTCCCGGGCAATGCCGACCCGCGTTTCGGCGAGAAAATCGACCGTCATGCGGATCACGGGTAAAAGGAAGCCCGCCGCCGAGTAATGACCGCAATCGAGCCAATGAATCGGCGGCCGTCCCGCGGCGTTCCAGAGCGCTCGAGCCGAAGCGGGCGGAATCACCTCGTCGACGTTTCCCGCAATCAGCAGCACGCGTTTGCCGACAAGCCCCTCCGCGTATGTGAGCGGGTCGAACGGCTCGGTGAGCTTGGCGAGATCGGCCTTATCGCGTCCCGCCGCCACCCAGAGACGCTTGTAATGCCGGGAATCGGGCATGTTCCAAAGAATCTCGGCCAGATCCCCTCCCGCCAACACGAACACGCCCTGACGGATCGCGGGATCGACCGCGACCGCGACCGATCCGACGATCCCTCCCAAACTGATCCCCGCGACGCCGATTTTTTGGGGATCGATTCCCGGTCGGCTCGCGAGCCAGCCCGCCGCGCGACGGACATCGCAGATCCCCTGCCGCATCGACCGAACGCTTCGCTCGACGTCGACCGAAAGGAACCGCGAATTCATCCCCTTGGGGCGTCGTTCGCCGTAATACGGCAGCTTGACGAAGAGCGCCGCGACGCCTCGATCCGCCAGCCGCGCCGCCATATAGCGAGAAAGTGCGAAATCGGCGCCCAAAATGTGCAGCACGATCACCGCCGAACGCGGCTTATGAGCCGGCTCGCCCGCTTCGTCGATCGGCTCAAAATATTCGCCGTGAATCACGTTGTTCTCGGGGTCCGGTGTCGTGATCGGCGACGGAAATCGTACCGCCCGAACGCGAAACCGCTGCGTCTCACGCAACAGCTCAATCTCATATTCATACAAAGCTTTGTTGAGGCGAAACGGCTCGGGAACTTTCGCCTCGAGCTCGGTCGGCTCGAAGACGGCGCGGCCGCGCTCGATCGTCGCGGGCCGAGCCGTCGCGCAAGAATAGAAAAGAATTCCTACGATAAGATGTTTTTGAAATTTCATGTTCTCTGATCCTTATTTCGCCCGGCGAATGCGACGAGAATCGCGACCGCCGCGGCCTGGATCGCGACGAGGGGGACGAAGCGAGCCGCGGCGAATCTTGCCGAAGCCCGCGCCGCGGTTTGAGGAAACAAAATTGAGAACGCCGTACGCGCGAACCGATCGCCTTGCCGCCAGGGGGGCGGACGCGACCCCCTCCAGATCGGCATGACGGCTCGGAACAACGGGTCGTCGATCGCATCGGGAATTCGGGCGCCGACGCCTTGAAATAAGAACACGACGATTCCCCCCGCGACCGCGAGCGCGATCGCCGCCGCGTCGATCCCGCGGAAATCGAGAGCGAGCAGCCCCGCGACACCCAGCATCGCGAACGGGATCAGCGGGGCGAGCAACCGCGGCCCCGTCGTCCAGCCGCCGCTCCATTCAGGATAACCCGCGTTCACCAGAAAAATCGCCAGGCTCGCGACCGCCGAGACGATTGCGATCGAGCCGAATCGCCGCAATCCAAGCGTAATCCAACCCGGTATCGCCAAAAGCAAAAGCGGAGCGTACCAAAAAAGACCCCGTCGGCTCCCGATCAAAAGCTCGCGCACAACCTCGATCCTGGGAGCGACGAGCCCGAGCGGATTCTCATGCGAATGAATCTTCGCATATCGTGCCGTCTTCAAATGAAAATATCCGAGATCGAACGGATCGCCGAACGCGATCGCATTGTAAGCAAGAAACGCCGCGGTCGGAATCAAAGCCCCCGCCGCGAACGCCGCGACCGCGAGCTTCGGTTTGGATCTAAAAATCACTTGAATAAGCAAATAAAAACCTAAAAGCGCCGCGACCGGACCGATCTGGAGTTCGATCGTCGCGGCGAGCGCCGCGAGGAAGCCCGCCGTGCACGAGCGAACCGCGACCGATCGATTTAAGTGATTCAAGATATTCGATTGTTTTGATTCCATGGAATCGAGTGAACTCGAATGTCTCGTCGTCGCGATTTGGGAGCCACGGTCGGCGGGTTTTGACGGGCTCGCCCAAACGAGCCGGAACGCCGCCAAGAGCGCGAACGCCGCGGCCTGATGGCCGTAAGCGAGCGTCGCGTAAACGAACGCGGGCGTTCCCAATCCGTAACCGAGCGCGACGAGAAGCCCGCGACGCGGCGAACAGCCGAGATCGCGCGCCCACCGCGCCAGCAAAACCCCCGTCGCCGCAGTCAGCACCCCCGAAACGCCCAGCGTCGTCCAATAATCCGCGGGCCAGTGCGGCAGCTCGGGGCCGCGCACCCCGAGAGGATGCGGCGGAGCGCCCAACACGTGTCGGTCGATCGCGTACGGTATCATCGCCAAAAAAGAAAACCCGGGAGTCTTATCGCAATAATATTTACCGTTCCAATACGCGAAATCACGCGAGTGATCGTCGAGCCCGTCCATCACCACGGTTCCACGATCAACAATCGCATACGTGAGCATAAGCCTGCTCGCCGTGTTCCAGTCGCGGTCGTGCCAAAAATACGCGTAACTGAACAATAAAACAAAAAATACGCCGAGTTGTACCGTCGGCCAGGATCGTGAGTCGGAGCCGCGTTCGTTGATCGCTTTCGATTCGACGTCCCGGTTCATCGTCCGCCTCCTCGCGGCGGCGCCGGTAAAACGATCGAAACCGCTCGACGAACGACCGAGTCGATCAACCCCGCGGCGGCGAGCGCCGCGGCGGGCTGGATCGAAAGCAAATACCGATCCCACGCGAGCGGTAAAAACGACACGACCGTCGTCCATACAATAAGTGTTTGAATGATCAAAAGTTGAGATCCAGGAGGCGATTGAGGCTCGGCCGATCCGGTTTCGTCGGGGCGACGACGGCCGCGGATCGCCGCGAGGAGAAGACCCGCGACGACGATCGGCGCCCAGATCGACGCGCCTCGATCTTGATGGACGTCGAACCGAATGCGTGAATCCGAATGCGCCCGACCGAACGGACCGAACCTGCCGAAACCTTGAACGAGGAACACCTCGCATTTGTCACGCAACGTCGGCAGTGCGTCGGAGGGAAACCGCGAAAGCGCGATCCTCGAAACCTCGACACGGTGATCAACGATTGTTTTGCATCGAGCTATAACCCCTTGTTCCAGCGTACCGGGATACGCGCGGGGCGGAACGCCCGCGGGGCGAGCGTAAACCGTCGGGTTGAGCGCCGCGAAGGTGACGAACGCCGCCGCGGAAGCGACGAGCGGAGCAATCAGGAACTCAAAACGTTTTGACTTCGCGAGGCGAGGAGTGCGTGCGCCCCAAAACGCGATCGCGACGACCGTCATCAATCCCAGGCCTCCGTTGAGTTTGGCGAGAACCGCGAGCCCCGCGAACACCCCCGCGGCGAACCACGCGATCAGCCGAATACCGAGCGAGCTCGCGGGCGTGTTCGTCGATCGGTCCGACGCCTGAATCGCGGCTCGCCACGCCCACGCCGCG